>JAQBEG010000382.1:0-5493 GCA_032123985.1 Deltaproteobacteria bacterium | reverse complement strand
CGCGGCCGGCGACGCCCGTGGGGTCGAGAGCTGGGCCGGCGTCACGGCGCCGACTGCGCGAGAGACGCTCGAGAATCTCGAATTTGCGATCGAATGCGGAGTCGACGCGGCCGTGCTCGCGCCCCTGTCGATCCAGGGTGTCGAGGATCCCGTTCGCTTCATGTTGCGAGATGTGGCCGACCTACTCGATTCCCGCTCGCGCCGGATTCCGATCTACCTCTACGACAATGCCGATATCGCGATTGATCCTAAGATTCCGCATATCCGGACGAAACAGGTAAAAGCGATGAGTCGCCTCGACTTCATTCGGGGGATCAAGGTCTCGGCGTCGCGCAAAGTACTCGGGAACTACACTCGCGCCGCGAAGAGCTTCAAGGATCGCGGCGAATTCGGAATCTATGTCGGCAATGCCAGATTGATCTTCGATCTCTATCGACCCTACAGCGGATTTTTTGGTCCTGCACGCGAGCACTGGGATCGTTGGCGACTCTCGGGCGGGCTTCCGGTCGGCGTCGTCTCGGGACCCGCCAACGCGCTGCCGCGCGAATGGGCCTGGGCCTGGCAGGTCTGCCGGGCCGGGGATGAAGAGCGCATGAACACGGTGCAGCGCGTCGTCGATGCGTTTCGCGATCGAACCGTTGCGGCGGGCGGTCGCCGCACCCTCGCCTGCCTGAAACGCGCCCTCTATAGCGAGGGTGTCATCTCGAGTCCGTGTGTGGCGACCGGAACGCCACCGCTCGCGAGCGTCGATGCCGAACGTTTCGATGAGGCTTTTGCGGAGGTAAAGGCATTGGCTGCGAGCGCGATTGGCGAACCCTGGATCACGCAATTCGAGCGAAGAGTTTCGTGAGCGAACGAGTAGACGATAAGCTCGATCTGGTCGGAATCGGCAGCATGGTGCTCGATCGAATGCATCGGACACGACGAGTCCTGGCCGCAAACGAGAAGGGCTTACTCGATTCGATCGACGGCCAAGGCCCAGTCCAATCCTGCATCGGCGGTTTGATGCTGAACCAACTCGGTTGGGCCGGGCTATTCGGATTGCAGGTCGGTCTCTTTGGACGTCAGGCGGAAGACGACGCGGGCAGGCTTCTTCGCGCCGCGATGGCACGACACAATATCGTGACCGATCTCGACCTCAGTGGTCGCGCAAGCTCGATCGCCGAGATATTTGTCGACGAAGCTGGCGAGCGGGCAATCTATATGGCCGCCGGTGCGACAGCCGAGACCCGACCCGAACACCTACAGACAAATCACGCGGAATTCATCGGACGCGGCCGCCGGCTTACGACCGAGGTTTCGCAGCTCCCGTTGGACACGACGCTCGCGGCTTTGAAACTCGCACACGCGAGCGGCCTCTCTACGGTCCTCGACCTCGACATCCTGCCGAGCGACGCGATCGCCGCACTCGGCGACCGAGCGACACTCGATGCTGTGTTAGGTGAGGCAGATCTTTTGAAGCCGACCTCGGCGGCAGCGCGGGAGCTCTTCCCCGAGATCCTCAATCTCGAGACATTGGCCCGCCAGCTACGCTCCCGATACGGAGCGACGACCGTGGTGATTACGGATGGTGAGCGTGGGTCGCTTCTCGCGAATGAAGACGGGGAGCGTTGGATCTCTGCCTATGCACCGCGCGCCGTCGTCGATTCGACTGGTGCGGGTGATGCTTTTCTGGGCGGATTTCTGGCCGGCGAGGCGCTGGGGCTCGACGCAGTCGACGCGGCGAAGCTCGGCAATGCTTGTGGCGCCGCGTGTGTCGAGCGGATGGGCGCGTTTCCGGACGAAGCGGAAGTCCTTCGCGCCCGCGTGATCGAGCTCTACGACGGAAAGATGCCGACGGACGGACGCTGGCGGAGGGTTGCCGCATCGACGGAGGCCGTTCCCGGCCTGTCGGGTCGACGCGTACTCGATGTTGCGGCTCGAGAGCTCGCATCGCTCGCGGAGCGACACGATGGCGTGTCGCTGCAGGCGGCGGCCGAACTGATCGAGGCGGCGGAGTCAGCCGCCGGTCGAGTCCACGTGACCGGCGTCGGAAAACCAGAACACGTCGCACACTACGCGGCGTCCCTGCTTTCTTCAACCGGTACACCCGCGACATTCCTGCATGCGACTGAATCGTTGCATGGCAGTCTTGGCCAGGTCGTACCCGGCGATGTCGTGATCGCGATCAGCAACAGTGGAACGACGTCGGAATGTCTGCTGGCGGTCGAAGCGATCCGGGCGTACGGAGGACGCGTCATCGCGGTGACGGGTGGTCTCGATTCCCCGCTGGCCGCCGCCGCCGATGTCACGCTCGATGCGGGTGTAAAGGAGGAGGGCGGCCCGCTTGGCCTCGCACCGCGGGCGAGTGTTGCCGCCGAAATCCTGGTCCTGGCGGCGCTCGGTGCCGTGTTGCAGGAGCGCCGTGGCCTTGACCAGGCGGCCTACGCCGCCCGTCACCCCGCGGGAGCCCTGGGAAAGCAAGCGCGCGGCGAATAGTCCTTCGCTGATCTCTGACAGAGCGATTCCGATCCACCATTGACGCTCGGGAGACCGGATTCTAAGGTGCGGCGTTCGAAATCACGCTCGAGAGAGACTTATCTCACAGAGCGTCTTCACGATTCTTGGGGCCGTAGCTCAGCTGGGAGAGCGTCGCGTTCGCAACGCGAAGGTCGGCGGTTCGAGCCCGCTCGGCTCCACCATTTCAGATTACTAGATTCGACGGTATTGACGATATTGGATGGTATCGGACGGCGTGTGCTTCGGCGCGCGCCGTCTCTTGGTTGGGTCCGCAAGAACGCTTAGAGCGTCAATCCAAGCTGGACCGACGTCGCGAACGCGCCGACCAGGAGTGCGCCGTCAACGGCGACGAGTCGGTAGCGTTCGGTATTGTCGAATCGCGCAAGGGCGAGACCTTCGCAGAGCGGAATCCAGACGAGCGCGAGCAGCGGAGTGGGTGCCGCGAGCGTGATCCCAATCGCCAGAACAGTCATCGCGCGTGCGAGCCAGAGGGTCGACATCGCGCTTCCGCCAACGGCTCGTGCCTCGTCGTTGGGTAGATTCGATGCAATCAGGTTCGCGGTGAGACTGGCGAGTAGGATACCGGCAAGCCACGTTCCACCGTCCGCCCGGCCGCTGGCGAGCCAAGGCATCCCGACGCATGCGGCCACCCACGCGAGCGACACATATGCAGTTTTTAGAGCGGGAATGACTTTCAGCCGTCGATGGAAGAGTCCAATCAGTCCGACCGCCAGACATAGCAGGGTGACCGGGAGGGGGACTGTCAGGAGTTTGATCGCGAAACCGATCGACGCGATGCCGACAGCCACGGAAAGTCGCCGCTGATTTCGCAACACGAACCTCGTCCGTAGTGGTGACGTCGAGCGATCACGGGCAACGTCTCGAAGCCGGTCGAGGTTGTAGATGATGAACGTTCCGCTTGCGGCGATGAACGCCCAGGATCGAGAGTCGGGGGCATCCAATACGAGACTCGCAACGAAGGAGAACGCCGCACCGACGGCGGCGGCTAGTCCGCTCGAGAAAGCGAAAGTGTCGGCGAGCCGGACGACGAACGGGGGCGATACGCCCGTCCGGGCGGGTATGGCTTCGGCAGAATGAGTGATTTGAGGGGGCTGATAGGGCAGTCGATCGGACCTGGGCAGGATGTCTCACGGGAAAGTATGCCAGACACGCAAGGCGGGCGCGTGGACGTCGCGCTAGATTCGCGCTGATCGGTTTGAAGGGAGTCCTCGCACGTGTGGGTGAGCAAGATCAGCGAGATCATTGGGTCGAGTCCAACGAGCTTCGAGGGTGCCGCCGAATCCGTGTTGGCTCGCGCGAACCGCACGCTGCGGGGAATTACTGGGATCGAGGTCGTCGACAAGAGATTGAAGGTCGAAGCTGGCGTGATCACGGAATATCGTATTCGTCTGCGGCTGAGCTTCGACATGGCGCCGAGAACCGAATCGCACTGGTAGAACGGTTGTTCCCTCGGACCCGATCAACCAGGCCGCGATTCGCAAATAGGGAGCTGTTCCGAAATGGCAATTGCTTCGGTTTCGACGATCACGTCCGCGTCTCCCAATAGCTGGCAGGAAGCAGCCGAGCTCGGATTCGAACGCGCGAACATAACGCTTCGTGGCATTACTGGCATCAAAGTCGTCGACGAGAGGGCTCGCGTCGAAGACGGATCGATCGTCGAGTATCTCGTCACGCTCCAAGTAATTTTCTTGCTCGAAGAATCAGAAGGAATCTGAGCGTTGGGTGTTCCCGCGATCGTGACGGCCGGAGATAGTCGCGCGGCGAAGGCCGTCTACGGCAAGAGCAAGGTCTACCTCGAGGTCGATGGCCTACCACTCGTCGCCCATGTCGTGCGGACGCTCCAGGATTGCGCGGAAGTCGATGCAGTCTGGATCGTTGGGGATACGAACAAGCTCGAGGACGCACTTGGCTCCGAACGGTTGAAGAAGTCGCTCTGCAAACCGCTCTTCATCGTCCCTCAACAGAGAGACCTGATTTCGAACGCCTGGGAAACCTATCGGCGTGTGCTCTCTGGCAATGTACTCGAGGGGCGCGATCCGCGTCCCGATGAATTGGATACGGAGGTGTTCTTTCTCTCCGGTGATATTCCGCTTGCGACCCCACAGGAGCTTTCGTCCTTCATTAAGCAATCCCAGGCCTTGAATGTCGACTACGCGCTCGGGCTCTGCCCGGCAGAATCACTCGAAGTATTTCGCGCGAAGAATTCGAATGAAACCGGAATCGAAGTCGCGTATTTCAACACGCGAGACGGGCGCTTTCGTCAGAACAATCTCCATTATGCGAGGCCTGCTCGAATTGGCCGGCTCGATCGCATCGAAGAGATGTACGAACTGCGTCACCAGCGCCGCTTCTGGAATATGTTCACGCTCGCGATCCGCCTGTTGGCGGCACGAGTCGGTGGCATCAGGATCGCAGTGATCTTTGGTCTGATGCACATGGCGGGTATTGCCGATCGATACGGACGGAGACGGCTTGCGCGACTGCTCTGTCGGGCTGTCACTCTCGAGGTCAACCGAGCAACCATCGCGAGAATCCTGGATACACGCTTTGCCTTCGTGGTGACAGAGAGTGGCGGCTGTGGCCTCGATATCGATACCGAAGAAGAGTACGACGCGATCTGTGAGCGCTTTGACGATTGGTCGGTCGATCAACGCTCGCGTGCTGCAGCGCTTTATGGCGACCTTCCCGCCAGAATCGATGAAGGTTCGAGATGAGTCTAGATGACATCGTCGCCGGCACCCGAGAAACCGTAGGACTTTTTGATATGGCGCATCGAGGCCTACTCGAAGTTCGGGGTGAGGATCGAGTGCGTTGGCTCGATGGAATGATCTCGGGCGATATCCAGGCGCTCGAGAGCTCGGGGCTCGTAGCAGGTTGCTATGCGGCGTTGCTCACGAATCGCGGTGCGTTCGTTGCGGACCTTCACGTTGCTCGATTCAAAGAGGCCTACCTGCTCGAGAGTTTGCGCAGTGA
>JAQBEG010000381.1:0-5361 GCA_032123985.1 Deltaproteobacteria bacterium | reverse complement strand
TGACCTAACTGTCCGTCACGCACGTCTACGCACGGTACACATCGTAAACATCAATGAATTCAACGATCGCAACACGTTGCCAACGTGAGGGGGAGACGCGAGCGAAGATCGAGCGGCGAGTAGGAGCGCTTGCCCGACGGGCAAGCGTGAAGGGAATGCCAGTTCGAATCTGGTCTCGTGATCCATGTCGAACCGAACGCCCCATCACGAACTTTGTGATGGGGCGTTTTCTGCTTTCGGGATCGCTTCGAGCGCCCGCGCCAGCGGTTCGAGTAGCGCCGCCCGATACGGATTCCGCATCGAGAAGATCACGACGTCGACACCCGCCTCGTCTAGCGCAGCAGCTTGCGCTGCCGACTCCTCGGGAGCGGAATCCGCCGGAATCGCCAGCTGGACGGAACATGTGATCTCGGCCGAATTCCGCCCGACTTCCTCACAATGCTCTTCGAGAATCGCGCGCTTTGCACGAAACACATCGGGAGGCGCAAAAGGAAGGTTCCAATGGTCTGCAAAGCGCGCCACGATTCGAAGCGTACGCTTCTCACCGCCGCCGCCGATCACGATCGGTGGACAACCCTGCGGGCCCTTTGGCTCACAGCGCGCCTGGGACAACTGGAAATATTCTCCGGCGAAATCGGTGTACTCATGCGAGAGCAGACTCCGAGTGACCTCGACGCATTCCTCGAATCGATTCATGCGCTGCTTCATCGGCAGGATGTCGATTCCGTAGGCCGCACATTCCACTTCATGCCAGCCCGCTCCGATCCCCAGATCGACGCGACCGCCACTCACGATATCCAGACTCGCCGCCATGTTTGCGAGCAGCGCGGGATGGCGATAGGGAGTTCCCGAGACCATGCAGCCGACGCGGATTCGCTTTGTCGCCTGCGCGAGCGCCGACAAGGTCACCCAGGCCTCCATGCACGGCCCATTCGGATCGCCCACGAGCGGATAGAAATGATCGAAGTTCCATGCGCTCTCGAAAGTCTCGATCTCGTCGGCGGCCTGCCATACGGAGAGCATGTCTTGCCAGCTACAATGCTGGGGCGGCGTCTTGATTCCGAATCTCATTGCATGTCACCCCCGAGTGTCGTCATTTTCGCTCTCCAGCGTTCCGGCATCCGGCGTGGGAAGCCTTCAGGCTAGCATCGCTTCCGCCTCGACCTTCACCGACGCAACATTCCTTAAAGAGGTCCCCGCTCGCGTCGGGCAGCGGTTCATCATCGGCTGTCGGAGCAGGGCGGAGCCGTGCATCTTGAAGAGGATTCGGATCGCGAGACCGTGTTCTTCCTTGGTCGCGGTCATCCGGTAGTCTATGCCGATGGAGCGCTTTGAAACATGGGCACCGGTGGCCTTCGACGTCACGCTGATCGTCTCGGTGCTCCTCGCGAGCTGGGGGCTGGCGCGGCTCGCATTCCGATTCTGCGTCCGGCTCGCGACGCGCGCTTCCCGGCCCCTGCTCGCTCAACTCCTCGAAGAGATCCGTCGCGGTGCGAGTTTGCTCGTCGTGGTCTTCGCGGTCCGGGAAACACTCTTGTTTCTCACGCGACTCCCCGAGTCTGCACTGGGCACGCTGCGGCATGGGTTGCTGCTGCTCGGCCTCGCCGCGTTCACGCGACTCGGCATTGGCGGGGTTTCCGCGATCGCGCGATTCGTTCGCAGCGGCCACGACGTCGCGGCCGCCGACAACCTCGAAGCGCGACGCGTGTTCACCCAGGTCGGCGTGCTCGAGCGCACGGCCGCGATCCTGTTCGTCGTGCTGGGTGCCGGTTTCGCGCTGCTCACTTTCCCCGCGGTCCGTGAGATCGGCACGGGACTGCTCGCGTCGGCGGGTGTCGTCGGTCTGATCGTGGGCCTTGCCGCTCGGCCCTTGCTCGAGAACCTGATCGCCGGGATCCAACTCGCGCTCACCCAGCCGATCCGGGTCGACGACGTCGTCATCGTGCACGGTGAATGGGGACGCATCGAGGAGATCACGACGACGTACGTCGTCGTGCGCATCTGGGACGAGCGCCGTCTGGTAGTGCCGTTCTCCGATTTTCTGCAGCAGGCCTTCGAGAACTGGACGCGATCGAGTGCCGAAATACTCGGAACCGTCTTCCTCTTCGCTGACTATCGCGTGCCGGTCGAGGAGGCGCGCTCGGCGCTCGAGGAGATAGTGCATGCCGCTCCGCTCTGGGACGGCCGCGTCTGCAACGTCCAGGTGGTCGACGTGACCGAAAATGCGATCAAGCTGCGTGCGCTCGTCTCCGCGTCCGACTCCAGCCGCGCCTGGGATCTGCGGGTTCACGTGCGCGAGAAATGGGTCGGATGGCTTCAGCGCGTTCATCCCGAAGCGCTTCCGCGTCAGCGCATCTCGATGCAGGATTGAATGAGTTCGGCCACGGTCCGCGGAGCCCGCCCCACGAAGGCGATGGGTCAGGGGAGGCTAGAAGGCTTCCTCCCAGGATCGTGACAGGCGCATGGCGGAGTTGATCAGGCCGACCATCGAATAGGTCTGCGGAAAGTTTCCCCAGAGTTCGCCCGTGATCGGATCGAGATCCTCCGAAAGCAATCCCACGGAGTTGCGTTTGCTGAGCATGTTCTCGAACAAGCTTCGCGCTTCTTCAGTGCGTCCGACGGCGGCGAGCGCGTCGATGTACCAGAACGTGCAGATGTTGAACGCCGTCTTCGGAACGCCAAAATCGTCGGGCACCGCATATCGATACAAGTAGTCGCCCCGCTTCAGGTTACGTTCGACCGCCGCGAGCGTGCCGAGGTAGCGTGGATCGTCTGCGGCGACGAAACCGAGCTGCTCGAGGAGAAGGAGCGAGGCATCGGTTTCCTCGTCCTCGAAGGTCGCGGCGAACCGTTCGCCATGCGTCTCGCCGGATGGTGTTCCCGGAAGTTCGTCCTTGCGGCCCGCGCGTTCTTCGATGGCCAGACGCATGTGGTCGGCATGCTGACGCCAATGTGCAGCGCGGTCGAGTCGTCCGATTCGCCTCGCGATGCGCGCGAGACGATCGCAGGCGGCCCAGCACATCACAGCCGAAAAAGTGTGGACGCTCGCTCGAGTCCGGAGTTCCCAGAGTCCCGCATCCGGCGTGTCCCAGACGCGCACAGCCTTCTCGCCGACAACCTCCAGCATTTCGAAGAGCTGGCTGCCGCCTTGGTGGAGCAGGCGTGCGTCGAAGAACGACTGGGTCGCGGCGAGCACGGCCGATCCGTAGACATCGTTCTGGATGTGCTCGTGTGCCTGATTTCCGACGCGCACAGGACCCATTCCCCGGTAGCCCGCGAGAGCCGGTTCATGGCGTTCGGTGAGTGCGTTCTCCAGGCCGATTCCGTAGACGGGTTGCAGCGCGGCATCCGCGCCGGCACCGGCGACGAGGTTCGTCAGATAGCCGAGATAGCGCTCCATCGTTCCCGTCGCGCCCAGGCGATTCAATGCGTGAATCACGAAGTAGGCGTCGCGCAGCCAGCAATACCGATAGTCCCAATTGCGCTCGGAATCCGAGTGCTCGGGAATCGACGTCGTCAACGCGGCCACGATCGCGCCGGTTTCCTCGAAATGACAGAGTTCGAGGGTGATCGCGGCCCGGATCACGGCCTCTTGCCATTCGAACGGGATCGACAGCCCTCGCACCCATTCGACCCAGTGGTCTCGCGTGCGCTCTTCATACTCTGCGACCGTTCTCGAAATCGGATTCTTCCAGGTCTCATCGGGGCCGAGGATGAGGTGGATCGGTTTCGCGAGGATGAACGGGGTCCCGCCTTCGACGTAGGAGAGCGGGGCATCCGTCGTGAGGCGCAAAGTAATTCCGGACGTGATGAACCGAATGTGATTCGAACCGCGAGTCGTCTGCGCGGGCTCGCGACCGTAGTCGCTTCGAGGCCGGAGGATGATGCGGATGCGCGGTTCGCCTGCGACCGGCGTGACTCGACGCATCATCATCGTGGGACGAAAGATTCGTCCAAAGTTCGAGAAACGCGGAGCGAAGTCGCAGATCTCGACAGCGCCGCCATCGGCGTCTCGCAATACGGTCCGCAGGATCGCGGTGTTGTCGTCGTAATGTCTTTCGCTCTCGACGAAGCCCACGAGGTCGATTGCAAAGACACCCTCCTCATCGACGCCTCCGCTCAGCAGGCCCGAGAAGACCGGATCCGAATCGAATCGCGGCAGACAAGCCCAGACGAGGCGAGCACGCTCGTCGATCAATCCGGCCCAAGAACAATTTCCGATGACGGCCAGATCGAGCGTCGGCCTGCTACTCATCTTTCACCTCCCAAAGACGTTATCTTCGCTCAATGCCCAAAGCTTCGAAACCTGGCCGGCTCATCGTTCTCAGCAATCGTCTTCCCGTGACCGTGAGCCGCAGTCGAGGTGAGCTGAAGCTGGAACAGTCGTCCGGTGGCCTCGTCGCAGCCATGGAACCGGCCATGCGGGAGCGGGGCGGCGTCTGGATCGGTTGGCCCGGCGCGAAGCTCCACCCGGGCGAACGACTCGACATCGAAGACAGTCCATACTCGCTGCGCCCGATCGCGCTCACCGCGGCGGAGACCCGTCGTTTCTATCACGGCTTCTCGAACGGCGCGCTCTGGCCGCTCTTTCATTCCTTGCCTGGACAAATGACTCTGGATCCGCGCAATTGGGAGTCCTACGAGAAGGTGAATCAGCGCTTTGCCGAAGCAGCGCTCGAAGAGGCCGGCGAAGACGACCTGATCTGGATTCACGACTACCATCTCGCGCTGTGCCCCGAATTCATCCGACGTCGCCGCCCCAACGCGCGCATCGCCTTCTTCCTGCACATTCCCTTCCCGCCCTTCGATCTGTTTCGGATCCTCCCGTCGCTCGTACCGCCGGCGCGACCTGCTCCACTGGACGACAACCGCTCGAAGGCGGGAGTGCTTGCTCGCACGCCGCGTGAGAGCGGCGTCTCCGCTCTCGAGGAACTCCAGGTGGTCGAAGTCAGCACATGCAAGGCAGAGACCCCGCTCTCCCTCTCGTCGGAGGAGGTCGCCACACGATAGCTCCGCGTCGCACTCGTCGCACCGAGACTCGCGCCCCTGGAGCCAGAACACGACGATGTCCCCGGAGCGGCCGCGACTAGGGCGCACGCTCAACCCCCTCGCCCTGCGGAGTGGGCCTCAGTCCGCACACCTGTCGAACGTAGTTCCAATCGAGCTCTACCCCCAGCATTTCTAACTCGCGTACGGCACACTTCCAATCGACAGCGAAATGCTTACGGTACGCTCTGATCACGTTCTTGCCTGAGTCCTTCTGAAGCCAAACTTTCGCCGATTGAAGACGCGCGGCCCGGTTCATCCTTTTGTGTCGCGGAGTCTGAGTCTGCTTCTTTTTCCGCTTGCTTCGGTACCCTC
>JAQBEG010000380.1:0-6726 GCA_032123985.1 Deltaproteobacteria bacterium | reverse complement strand
GTCGCGGCGCCACGCCCCAGCGGCCCGTCGGGTAGCCGAAGGTCACGCAGCCGCTGAAATTCCAATGCCCTTCCTCGGGCACGCCTAGCACCTTCTTCAGTTCTTCGATCCGAAACTGAAAGACACTCGTCAGCGCGCTGCCCACGCCTTCGACCCTCGCTGCGAGCATCGCATTCCAGATCGCCGGAAAGATCGAGCCACCGCTCTGATCGAATTGACAGAACCCAAAGAGGAGGAGCGGATAATCCTCGAAATGATCGGCGAGATAGCTCGCGGATCGAAATAGCTTCATGAACGCGATGCTCCCCGGATCATCGGGAGATGCCTTTGCCGCGCGGATCCGCGACTTGTAGATCGTGTCCCAGAGCGTCTCCATGCAGCCGCGATAAATCGGGCCCAATTTTCCCCGAATCGCAGGGTCGTCGACGAGAATGAACCGCCAGGTCTGCGAGTTTCCGCCGGATGGGGCGCGAATAGCAGCGTCGAGAATTTTCTTCTGTACGTCTTCGGGAATCGGGTCTTTCTTGACTCGACGCATCGCACGTGTCGTATAAAGGGCCTCGTAGGCATCCATTTCAATTCTCCCTTTTTCGATTTTTCTTCGATCTCGATCACTACGACAATCGATCGACCGTCGTCGCAAGGGTCTCGGGGGTCGCAGACCGAACCGAAACGCGCCCGGACTAGAAAAGATCGCCCTGGTCGCCCGAAGGGCCACTCTTCTTCGTCTGCTGTGCCGCCGACGTCTTCGCAGATGGCGCCTTCTTTGACGACGGACGGGTCTTCTCAGCCGGAACCAGCGTCACCTTGGCGACCGGCTTGGGTGCCATCCTCGCACCGCGTGCGCTCGCACTCGTCACTTCGAGCGACGCGAGATCGAACTCGGCCTTCTTGAGTCGTTGGCGTTTCGCGGGCACGAAATCCATCTTGATCGTCCCAGTCTCTCCGGCGGGCAACAACAGATCGACGCGGCCGCCCTTGTCCTTGATGAGTCGATATTCACGATTTCGAATGAATTTCTCGATCTTGATCTTCTTCGCGAAGGGCATCCGCTTCTGATCGCGGTAGATGACGGTAAATTCGACTCCCTTGTCGGGATCGAAAATTTCGGCGTAGATCATCGGTCCCGTAAAGAAGACCTTCTCCGGTGCATTCATCACCCGGTAGGTTCCGTCCTTCGCGATTCCCAGAACGTGCTCGAACTCCGACACGGTCAGTTTGAATTGATCTCCTCGAACATCCGTCCCAAAGAAGCTCGATTTCTTGTCGTAGGAAAGACGAAGGTTCTGTCGAGCGACGGCCCGTTTGTCGACCGCTTCGATCGCGGCCAGCGTCGTGCGCCGCGGGTACTGATCCGCGTATTTCTCGATCATGCCCTCGATGTACGCGATGGTCGTCTTGACCATATTCTTCAGCTTGCGCTCGATCGCCTTGATCTTCTTGTCAATTTCGTCGATCTCGTCGCGATTCCGCGCGATGTCATACGCCGAGATCCTTCGAATACGCAGGTCGAGTAGCCGCGTGACATCCTCTTCGACCATTGGCCGAACGAAGAGCTTTTCGTGCTTCTTCATGCCGGTCCAGACCGCCTTTCGAACGGTCTCGGCGGTCTTCTTGTCTTCGATCTGTTGGTAGACGCGCTTCTCGACGAAGATCTGTTCGAGTGTCAGCCAATGTTTTCGATCGACGAGTTGTTCGCGGTCGTACTCGAGTTCGAGCTTCAGCTGAGTCTTCAGCTGATCGGTCAAGAGTCGGGCAATTTCGGAGACCTTGAGCTGAACTGGCTTTCGATTGTCGATTACGACCAGATTGGACGAGACCGAAATCGAGCAGTCCGTATAGGCGTAGAGCTGCGGAATGACTTCCTTGGCATCGGAGCCCCGCGCCAGCGCTAGCTCGATCTCGACCTTGTCGGTCGTAAAGTCGTCGATCGACGAAATCTTGACGCGCCCCTTGCCGATCGCGGCTTCGATCGACGTGATCAGACCTTCGGTCGTCGTGCCGAAGGGAATTTCCCTGATTACGACGGTCTTTCGATCACGCGCTTCGATCTTCGCACGAAGCTCGACCTTGCCGGCGCCATCGTCGTACTCCGAGACGTCCATCAGTCCACCCTGTGCGAAGTCAGGGAAGAGCTTGAACGGCTTCTTGTTCAGAATCGCGATCTGAGCCTTCCAGATCTCGGGCAGGTTATGCGGCAGGATCTTCGTCGCCATTCCGACGGCGATCCCCTCAGCCCCCGTCATGAGAACGACGGGCAGCTTCGTCGGAAGAACGATTGGCTCTTCGTTGCGCCCATCATAGGAGGGCACAAAATCCGTCAATGCCGGATGAAACATCGTCTCGAGCGCGAGCTCGGTCAATCGACATTCGATGTATCGCGCCGCGGCGGCGCGATGGCCCGTCAAAAGGTTGCCGAAATTACCCTGCCGCTCGATGAAGAAGTCCTTGTTCGCGAGCACGACGAGCGCATCCCCGATCGATGCGTCGCCATGCGGATGGAGCTTCATCGTGTCGCCGATGACGTTGGCGACTTTGTGGAAACGCCCATCGCTCATTCGAAACAGGGTGTGGAGAATACGACGCTGTACGGGCTTCAGACCATCCCGGAGATCGGGAATCGCGCGGTCGAGAATGAAGTAGCTCGCATACTCGATGAAGTGGTCCTTCATCAAGGCTTCGAGTTGGCTCATCACGCAACTCCAGTGACGACGTCCGTAGCGAGGTTTTCGATGATGAAGTCGCGACGCTGCGGTGTATTCTTGCCCATGAAGAATTCGAGACTCTTCTCGACCTCGCCCATCGACCCGACACTCACACGCACGAGACGCATCCCCTCGCCGATGAATTGCCCGAACTCCTTGGGGCTGATCTCGCCGAGTCCCTTGAAGCGCGTAACCTCAGGACCCTTGATTGCTTTGAGTGCCTGGTCGCGCTCCGTCGCCGAATAACAGTAGCGAGTTTCCTTTTTGTTGCGGACGCGAAAGAGCGGCGTTTCGAGAATATAGACATGACCTTTCAAGACCAGATCCTCGAAATAGCGCAGGAAAAACGTGAGAATCAGATTGCGGATGTGCATGCCGTCGACGTCCGCATCGGTCGCAATCACGACGCGGTTGTACCGCAGCCCTTCCATGTTGTCTTCGATCCCGAGCGCACGCATGATGTTATAGAGTTCTTCATTCTTGTAGATCGCGTCGCGCTTGAGGCCATGACAGTTGAGCGGCTTGCCCTTCAACGAGTAGATTGCCTGGGTATAGACATCGCGGGTCGGCACCATGACGCCAGCCGCGGAGTCTCCTTCGGACAGAAAGATCGTCGTATCTTCACGCCGCTTCGCCTTGGGATCATCGTAATGGAACTTGCAATCCGTGAGCTTCGGAATTCGGATGGCAACCTTCTTCGCTCGATCTCGTGCCTGATTCTTGATCGCCGACAGTTCTTTCCGAACTTTTTCGTTGAGCGAGACTTTCTCGAGAAGACTCTTCGCCTCGTTCTGATTTTCGTGTAGCCAGCGAACGACCTTGTCCTTGACTGCGGGCACGAGCCAGCTCCGGACATCCGAGGATCCGAGCTTGTTCTTCGTTTGACTCTCGAAGACGGGGTCCTGAAGCTTGATCGCGATGGCCGCAACGATCCCGTCGCGCACATCTTCTCCGGCATAGCTCTTGTTCGCGAACTCGTTGACGCCCTTGAGCACACCCTCTCGGAAGGCGCTCTGATGCGAGCCACCATCGTTGGTGTATTGGCCATTGACGAAGGAATAATAGGATTCGCCATAGGCGTTTCCGTGGGTGAAGGCGAATTCGAACCGATCGCCCTCACAATGCGCGATCTCGTAGAGAGGCTGCGCGTCGCCGATTTCGTCGCTCAGCAGATCCTTTAGGCCGTTGCGACTTTGAAAATTCTCTTTGTTGTAGGAGAGTTTCAGGCCGCTATTGAGGTAGGCGTAGTAGCGAAGCCTATGCTCGATGAAGTCTTCGTTCCATTCGTATTTGTCGAAGATCTCGTGATCGGGTGTGAATCGAATATAGGTTCCAGTGGGCTCGCTGCTTTTGCCGTCCTTTTCCTTCTGGAGTCTGCCGCGAACGAAATTCGCCTGCTTGAATTTCCCTTCTCGTATGCTGCGAACCTCGAAGTCCGAGGAGAGAGCGTTTACCGCTTTCGTGCCGACGCCGTTCAGGCCGACCGAAAACTGGAAGACGTCATCGTTGTACTTACCGCCCGTGTTGATCTGGCTCACGCACTCGACCACTTTACCGAGCGGAATGCCGCGACCGTAGTCGCGCACTTCGATCGTCTGACCGTCACGACGGATCTCGATCTTCTTGCCCTCGCCCATGATGAACTCGTCGACCGAGTTATCGACGACCTCTTTCAGCATCACGTAGATGCCGTCGACCGGGGTCGAACCGTCTCCGAGCCGGCCGATATACATGCCGGTTCGGAGGCGAATGTGCTCCAGCGCGTCGAGGGTCTGAATCGCCTTTTCGTCGTAGGCGACTTTCTTCTTCCCGGAACCCGGTCCGGAAGTCTTCTTGGCAGATTTGGCGTCCGCCGGACGAGTGGCCTTCGCCATGTCTGGGAAATTCGCTTTCTGACTGTCTAGCGGGGGGGAGCGCGCGTAGAGTGGGCCATTCGCCGCGATCGTCAAGCCAGCGACTCGAGATCCTCGGGATGTGTCTAAAAAGCCACAATTCGAAACGGTCGAAAAATCGGAAACAATTGGGTGGCGGGACTCGGGTTGTTCAGCGCATGGTGGTGGATGCCACCAGGAGGGATTCTTCAAATGCTCCAACGATTGCAGCCCGCGAAACATACGACCGCTGGCCTCGACCAGGCCTGGGACCAGCTCGGACGGGCCGGTGGCTGGTTTAACGGCCAAGAGCGGATCGCGATCGCGGCCGAATCTCGAGCGGCCCGCAAATGTGGTTTGTGCGCCGAACGCAAGGCCGCGCTTTCTCCGTATAGCGTCGATGGCGGGCACGACCCGAGTGACTCCATTCTCAGAGAGCACACCCTCGATACGATTCACCGCATTGCGAGCGATCCGGGACGCCTCGCTGAGCGTTGGTACAAGAATCTGACCGACGCGGGCATGCGTCCAGAGGAACTCGTCGAGATCACGTCGATCGTCGGGGTCGTCACGATCGCCGACACGCTCTCACGCGCTCTCTCTTTACCCGAGCGCCCGCTGCCCGCGGCGTACGAGGGCGATCCTCATCGACAGACGGTCGCCGGAACGAAAATCGAGCGAGCCTGGGTCCCGATGGTCGAACCCGGCAGCGCTGAGGGTGTGCTCAAACTGATGTACGACAACCTGCAGACGAACGTCGGCTTCGTCTTCAATGTTGCCCGATCGCTCACAGCAGTTCCCGAGGCGGTGCGAGATTTCTTCTCGGCCTTCCTGCCTAACTACTCGACACATGGACCCGTCCGCGCCGGTGGGCTCAACCGGACACAAGTCGAATTACTCGCCTCGTCGACCTCGGCCTGGAACGATTGCTTCTACTGAACGATCTCCCATGCGGGGCTGCTCCGTGCGAGCGGCATTCAGGACGATGCGGAAGTCGATGTTCGAATGGCGACCGGCCAGGCAGCCAGCAAGGATGGCGGCATCCCGAACGGCGACGTGCTCAGGCGTTATGCCGAAGCCATCCTGGACCGATCGCGAAATGCGGCGGAAGCACGCGCGGCATGTATCGAGGTGCTAGGAGAGGAAGCGACTGCACAGGCAGCATCGATCGTGGCGAGCTTCGACGGTATCAACCGCGTTGCCGATGCGACGGGTATTCGGCTCGACCCGGAAACTGAGCAACGCGGCGGAAGCGAGATCATTCGCGAATTGGGATTCGAAGAGCTTGGCGCTGCGCGCGCTTGACCGCGACGCGCCTCGAACCTTCGTCGATTGCGACTATTTGAGAAGCCTTTTCTGTTCGGACCAGGTTCCGCGGGGAGCAAAAAAGACAAGAATTCGCCGATCCGTTCGCAGCGTGACCAGCGTGCCCTGCGCCGCGACGGATTCCAATACTTCTTTGATCTGAAGTTCGATTTCGATGAAGCTATTGAGCCTGGGCGCGATTCCCAGAACGCGGCGATTGGTGACGACGACGCCGGCAGCCGAACCGACTCGCAGGGCCTTGGCGGTTTCGTGCGAATTGAAACGCTGCTCGACCCAAATGCCCTGTCCGTTGAATCCAAGCGCCCGCCGTTCTGTCACCACCAGGGCGATTTGATCCTCGACGACACCGACATCCGGCCCGTGTTCGTGAAGCCGATACCGCAACGCCTGCCAACCGACCCCCGGTGCAACACCGAGCGCCCGGCGATTGGTCAGCACCAGGCCGATTCGGCCTCGACTCCGTTCAAAAAGCACGTCCTCCCCTGCCTCGAGTCGAACTACGGATCGCCTTCCCGTCAGCGCATCGAACGAATAGAGATTCCGTTCATCCCGTTCGATCGCGATCACATCGACGCGCTCGAACTCGTCCGGCAGGAATCGAATCTGAGCCTCGGAGACCAGTGGCAGCACCAGGATCAAAAACAACAGGGCGGGGCGTCGTTGCATGATCAGCCAAGTGCATCGCGATCGGGCGGAAAACGCAAGCAGCCCCACGACCCCTGGGGAGGGCCCAGCGCCCACACACGCCCGAGCCGTCAAAATGGGGTATCTAACCGGCCCATGGATCCGATCTACATCAGCCCCTTCAACCGCGACGTGAAGCC
>JAQBEG010000379.1:0-3401 GCA_032123985.1 Deltaproteobacteria bacterium | reverse complement strand
ATTCCCCGCAAGGATTGCGGTGACACTATACAGAGTCAAATGGGTACGCCCTACTGCGTAGAGACGGGAATCGTATCCTCACCACTCGGCATACCCTGCACGGCGCCTCCCTGGGCCACTCTCGACGCGATCGAACTTGCTGCTGGAAAAATTCGTTGGAGCATACCGCTCGGAACGACTCGCAATGTCGCGCCCTTTCCTTTCTGGTGGATCAAGGGTGTTCCGGCGGTGGGAGGCCCTATCGTCACGTCGACCGGAGTCGTTTTCATCGGCGCTTCTCTCGACCATTTTCTACGCGCCCACGACCTCGCCACCGGCGAAGTGTTGTGGAATACCAATCTACCGACCTCCGCCAACTCAGTCCCGATGACGTATCAGGTGCGCGCTGGTGGTCGGCAATATGTCGTCGTTGCGGCTGGCGGACACTGGGGTGCTCCAAATCCGCCGGGGGATCACTTGATGGCTTACGCATTACCAGAATAGAAGTCGCCGACAGCGATCGAGAGCCGACAACGCGCGTCGACGGGTGTACTATCGAACAGCAACGTGCGAGGAAGTCAGCCCGTTTTGGCGGACACCTCGCTCGGCCGGAGGAACCACATGGAACCCGACTCCCCGTATAGCGATCTGAATCGACGCAAGTTCATGCAGTACCTGGCGATGATTGGCGTCGGCGGTCGAGCGCTACTCGAGACCGGCGATGCACGCGCCGCTGTCTACGCAGCCAAGGGCGTGGCCGGTAGTGAAACCGCTTGGCCACAAATGACCTATCGCACACTTGGGCGCACGGGCTGGAATGCCAGCCGCCTCGTCATGGGCTGTGGTGCGACCCTGATGTTTCGGCAGAAGGATGCCTTGCTGAACGCGGCATACGATGCTGGAGTCAACGTCTTCGATGTGGGTTACCGAGGTTATTATCGAAATGCAGAAGAACACCTTGCGCCTTTCATCAAGAAGGTTCGCGACAAAGTCTTCCTGATCTCGAAGGCACCCGCAGACCTGGAGGTCGAACCCAATCAGGTCGTCACCGCCGCTCAGGCGAAGATAGCGGCCGAGCTGTGGGGCAAGCGAATGGACGAGAGCCTCAAAGCGCTTCGCGTCGATCGCGTCGATGCCTACTACTTGATGGCCTCCTATAATCCCTCGCTGATCGAGAGCGACGAGATCTATCGCATCTTTCAAAATGCAAAGCAGGCGGGCAAGGTTTCACACCTCGGCCTCAGCACGCACCGGAATGCGGAAAAAGTTCTCCTTTCCGCCGCCAAGACGGGCCGCTACGACCTCGCCATGATCGCGATCACGCCAGCGGGTTGGTACGACTGGGAAAGCAAAGGCGTCCTCGAGGGGACGAAGCCGATGGCTGAGCTTCAGCCCGTTCTCGACAAGGCTCGCGAGTCGGGTATGGGCCTCGTCGGCATGAAGGCCGCACGTCATCTCGCTGGCCTTCCCTACGTCGGCTGGTTCGACAAACCCGATGCGTTCCAGGATTTCTACGATGAGAAGTTGCTGGCGGCGCCGCTATCCCCCTTCCAGCGCAGCTACGCCTTCGTTCTGGCTCATGGACTCGACGTCGTGAACGCCGACATGTCATCGTTTGCCCATCTCGAAGAGAATGTGGCTGCGGCCGTCGGCTCGCCTACGTACTTCGTCTAGACCGGTTCAGCTCACCGCGCGCTGCGCGCAGCGACGACCTCAAAAGTTCGAGCGCCGATCCGCCGATCAGGGCGCCATGCTCGCCAAACGACTCTTCCTCGTCCCTGTCACGGCCTACGTCGGCTGGCTCGCATTCTCATACGAGTACCATTTCCTCGATGGCGTGAACCTCCTGTTCCACGAGGGGGGACATATCTTTCTGAGCTTCTTCGGCGAAACCGTGCAATTTCTCGGCGGCACGCTTGCCCAGCTCTTCTTTCCCCTGGCCTGCGCTTTCCACTTTCTCCAGGCCCGTCAGTTTTATGAGTCGTGGCTAATGGGCATTTGGTTCGCCGAGAGTCTGATGAACACGGCGCGCTACCTTGGCGACGCCCAGGCACAGGCCCTGCCACTCGTCGGCGGGCACATCCACGACTGGAATTGGCTGCTTCAGCGCTGGGGAATCCTCGATCATTGCGAAGGAATCGCAAGCACGCTCCATTTTGTAGCGGCGCTCATGGCAGTCTCGTTTCTCATCGGCGCGTGGTTCTCCACTCGCGAGGACGAGGAATTCTCGGCCGTCGGTTGCTGACCACGTGAAACTACGGCGCTATGTGCCGGGCGCCATTGCAGAACAGATCGAAGCGGGAGAAGCGATCTTCTCGGCGATGGAAGAGCTGGCAATGGCGATCCACGATTCAGACGCGCCTCCGCTTTCTGTGGGAGTGGGGATTGCGACGGGCGAGGCCTACGTTGGAAACATCAAGGCCGTCGATCGCATGATTTGGAGTGCCATTGGCAACACGACGAATCTGGCCGCCCGTCTGCAGCAGCTGACACGGGATCTAGGCACTTCGATCGTGATCGACTCCACGACCTGGCACGCAGCTCGACTCTCCGCGCCGCCTTGGATCCACTTCCCCGACACCCGCATTCGCGGTCGGACGGAGAGCGTGGACATGTACGGGATCCGAATCCGGCGATAGTGGACTTCCGGCGTTCGCGCCAAGATCGCCGCGGGGTCTTCGTTGCACTGACGGCTCGTGGCCGCAGCTTGGCGGGGAAGCTCGATTCCTGTGCGGAAGCCTAGCGCCTCGAAAGCAGGCCACTCGCCGAGTATCGTCTCCAAACATGATCGCGCCGAACCGCCACTACAAAAAAGAGAGCCATCGTCGCTACGCCGTCAGCCTGCTGGTGGTCTTCGTCGCGGTCTTCGTCGCGCTCGGCTGGGCGCCCTCTTACCGCGAAGACTGGTTGCTCGAGAACGTTCTCGTCTTCCTGCTGGTGCCCTTCTTCGTCGTCACCTACCGGCGCCTCCCGCTCTCGAAGATCTCCTATACCGCCCTTCTGCTCTTTCTATGCCTGCACGAGGTCGGCGCACACTACACCTATGCGGAGGTGCCCTATGACGATTGGTTCCAGGTGCTCCTGGGAAACGGACTGAGCGAAACCGTTGGCTGGGAGCGCAACCATTTCGATCGCCTCGTCCACTTCCTTTACGGCGTCTTGATCGTCTATCCGGTGCGCGAGATCTTCCTGCGCGTGGCAAACGCCCGAGGCCTATGGGCCTACCTGTTTCCTCTGCTCGTCGTGATGTCGACTTCGCTTCTCTTCGAGCTGATCGAGTGGGCCGCGGCGATGATCTTCGGCGGGGACCTTGGAATGGCCTATCTCGGCACACAGGGGGATATCTGGGACTCACACAAGGACAGCGCCTTCGCAACGCTCGGGGCGTTGCTCTCGTCGGTGATGATCGCGGCGATTCATGC
>JAQBEG010000378.1:0-2929 GCA_032123985.1 Deltaproteobacteria bacterium | reverse complement strand
TTGTGGTACCCGTAAGCCCTTCGAAAACGGGGCTTTGCCCCACTCAACCACCAGCCTCGGTGCTCCCGAACCGGGCCGCGGAAACCCACTGCGGCCCATTATCTGGTTCAACACAGAGCGCCCGGATGCTTCGAGGCATCCGACCGAGAGGAGTCCATTGCGGGAATACGAAACGACTTTCATTGTTCAGCCCGAAATTTCGGATGAGGGCAGCCAAGCCATATTGAGCAAGCTCGATGGCGTTCTGGCAGCAGGCGGGGCCACCCGCTTGATGTGTGAGGACCATGGCAAGCGCAAGCTCGCCTATGAGGTTCGCAAGTTTCACAAGGGCCATTACTACACGCTGATGTTCCTCGACGAGGGGAAGATCGTTCGTGACATCGAACGCACGCTTCGTCTCGAAGAATCGGTGCTGCGCTTCCTTACGATATTGGCCGAGGAAGAGGTCGCCGACGTCGAGGCCCGAAAGGCTACCGCGACAGCAGCGGAGGCCGACCAGTCCAAGCGTGCCGAGGAGCGCGCGGTACGAGAAGCCGAAGAGGCGACCGCCCGCCGTGAGGCAGAAGAAGTCGAACATGCAGCCGGACTTGCTCGCGCGGCCGAAGAGGCGACCGCAGCTGCGGCTGAGGGCGCTCCTGAAGGCGAGGGCGACGAGGCTGCTGAGTCCGCTGCCAAAGCCGTAGAAGCCGTGGAAGTCGTAGAAGCCGTAGAAACCGAAGAGACGACGGATAGTGCAGAGACTGCGGAGGAGGAAAAGTCATGAGCGACGAGAGCACCGACACGCCGACCCCGCCGACTGAGCCTCGCAAGCCTCCGACTGGTCCCGCAGCGGGTGGCGACGCGCCGCCGCGTGCCCCGCGTAGCGGTCCCGCTGGTCCCGCCGCTGGCCCATCTGGCCCATCTGGCCCGTCTGGCCCCGCTGGTGGTGGCGATCGTGGGGGTTTTGGAGCCCCCTCTGGAGACCGTGGTCCGCGACCGCCTCGGGGTGATCGCGATGATCGGGATCGACCGCCGCGCGCGCCTCTGACGGTCAAGGGGCGTCTGCGGGCAGCAGCTCGCAAGAAGGCCCGGAAGTCTGCCAAGAAGAAGGGCATGTTCCAACGCCGCAAGGTTTGCCGCTTTTGTGCGGACAAGAACCTCGTTGTGTCATACAAAGACGTGAAGACATTGCGGCTCTTCATCACCGAAACGGGCAAAATGACGCCGCGGCGCATCTCGGGAACTTGTGCAAAGCACCAGCGCCCGCTCGCGCAAGAGATCAAGCGAGCACGTCAGTTGGCCATGCTTCCCTACGCACCGAGTCATTTCTGAGGAGTCCATCATGGGATTGGTTCAGGTCATCTTGAGTGAAGACGTTCACGCGCTCGGCGACGCAGGCGAAGTAGTCAGCGTCAAGCCGGGCTATGCCCGCAACTATCTCTTTGCCCTGGGCAAAGCGATGCCGGCGACGGCGGAGCGGGTCAACCAGGTCGAGCACCAGCAGCGTGTGATCGCAGAGAAGCGTGCGAAGGAGCTGACGGACCTCGAGTCGGTGAAATCCAAGCTCGACGCAACGAAGCTCGAGATCGAGGCCCAGGCCGGCGATGAGGGCAAGCTCTTTGGTTCGGTCACTGCACAGAACCTTGCCGAGTTGTTGTCCCAGAAGGGGCTCACGGTCGATCGCCGCAAGATCGTCCTGCAAGAGCCGATCAAGACGATCGGGGAACACACGGTCGCGATCCGGTTGCGCAGTGACGTCGTGGCGGAGTTCAAGGTGACTGTGAAGGCGGCTGGATAGCGAACGCTCGCGCAGCGGCCCGTCCGATGCCGATGCCAGCCGCGCGCAATCGATCGTCGCGATTCGACAACTGCCCATCACTCTCCGCCCGCATCAGGGTGGGCGAGAGGTGGGCGTTTCATTTTGAACGTCTGTGGCTGCGAATCGGGTGGTATCATCCTGGGTTCCCGGGCGCGAGGCGCTTCGGGGTCCGCTCTCTGCATCGAAGAGAGCCGTGGGGGGAGTGGGCGTGAGCGAGCACGATGAGATCGCGGGGCGGATTCCGCCTCATGATATCGAGGCCGAGAAAGCGGTTCTGTCCGCGATCCTGCTCGACAACGATGCGATCCATGCAGTGGTGACCGAGGTCCGAGAAGAGGATTTCTATCATCCTGCCCACCGCATGCTCTACCAATCGATGGTTCGGCTCAGAGACTCCAATCAGCCCGTCGACCTAACGACACTCGCCGCTTATCTCAAGGGCGAGGGCCTGCTCGAAAGTGTCGGTGGCGCGATTACGCTCGCCGAGATCGCTGACTATGAGGCGACGCCCGCCAACATCATCCACTACGCGAAGATCGTGCGTGACCGTTCGATCAAGCGCAGCCTGATCTCGACCGCGAGCGAAATTGTCGCGCTGGGGTACGAATACGGCGAACCCGCGGATTCACTTCTAGACGAGGCTGAAAGTCGAATCTTCGCGCTTTCGACAGAAAAGGCGAATACCAGTCTTTCGAGTATTTCGGTCGAGATGCACGATGCGGTCAATCACATCGACATGTTGATGAACCGCAGTGGTGAACTGACGGGGCTGTCGACCGGGTACGAAAATCTCGACGAGATGACGGGTGGATTGCAGCCCGGTGAGCTCTTCATTCTGGCGGCGCGACCCTCGATGGGAAAGACGGCCCTCGCGCTCAATATTGGGCGCAACGCCGCGGTCGACCATGGCAAGAAGGTCGCGGTCTTCTCGCTCGAGATGACCACGCGTTCGTTGGTTCTGCGCATGTTGTCGGCCGAGGCGAAGGTCGATTCCTCGGCCTTCCGCAGCGGCTTCATTCCCAACAAGTCGTACGAGGAACTCGCCCGAGTCGCGGGCGAACTCGCCAAGGCGAGCATGTGGATCGACGATTCGGGCGCGGCCACGGTGCTCGAAATTCGCGCCAAGTGCCG
>JAQBEG010000377.1:0-21611 GCA_032123985.1 Deltaproteobacteria bacterium | reverse complement strand
TCAGTAGTGACACGTCAGGCAGTCCTGCGACGCCTGCTGATTATTCTGTCGATGGCAATTGATGCACCAGCCCATTTCGAGCTTGGCCACCGGCACGAGATATCCGATATGTGAATCCGGAACGAGATTCAGCTTGTCGAGCTTTTCCACCGGTCCGTGACACGTCTGGCACGCAACACCCGCCTTGACGTGGCGATTGTGGCGGAATTGGACGTACTCGGGGAGACGGTGAATCTGTACCCATTCGATCGGCTTCTTCTCTTCCCAGTGCTCCTTCAGGATCCGAATGCCCTCGATCTCGTCGTATTCGGCAGGGAACTGCGAGTGGCAACCCATGCATAATTCGACCGATGGCACACCCGCCGCCTGGGATTTGTTGGTTCCCGAATGACAATAAAGACATTCGATCCCGAACTCGCCGACGTGATGCTTGTGACTGAAGGGAATCGGCTGGATGGGTCCCGGAGTCTCAGGATCCCAGGCGTCGACCGCTGACTGACAGGCGCTGGCGGACGGCCACTGCTTGTCGAACTCCGCAGGAATTTCGATCTCGAGTTGAGGATCTTCTTCTTTTTGGGCGCGCAGCGCATGCGCGTCACAAACACTGGTCGCGATCAGGATATCGCCGCCCGACGCGTTGGCCTGGCCCCCGTTGGTCTCGGGCCAACCCGACCAGAACACGACGAGCGCAATCACAGCCAGACTGATCGAGCCGAAAAGAAGAGACCTTCGCGTCGCGTGAATATTGGAATTCTCGTTCGTTCGCTCGGGTTGGTTTCGCTCGGACTTTCGCTCGGACATAGACGAGACGCGGCCTCATTCGGCGCACGACGCATTCGATCGCGATCGAGACGGATCGGCGAATGCCAATTCCCTAATCGCTCTATCGACTGTGCACGCGTTCCATGATCTCTCACGATGAAACGGTTGGAAATCCGCCCGAGAGATCGGTTCTGCTTGATGTCGGTCAGTGAATCGGCTCGCAGAATCTCGAGCTTCATCGGGACGCGCTTTTGGTTACACCGGCCTTAAAACAACGTCAAGCGATCGGCCAAGAAGTATCCTCGTGACAGCGAACACGAGCGCGCAGCGAATGGTTGCAGGCGTAGTGTCGACACCGCGCACGGCCACGACACAGCGTCATTGCGCGCACACAAACGACGAATCGATCGAGCGCGCTCAGATGAAATCCCCCCGACGCAGATCCGGCCTACGGGGTTCGTAAGCGGCCTCGACGACGAATTGATAGGCTCACGGATCGGCGACGTTGACTAGCCGTCGACTGACAGGAGATCCGACGATGATCGATTTCGAGCCGAGCGAAGAGCAAGCCCTCATCATCGAAACAGTTCGCCAATTCGCCGAAAATGAAATCCGGCCACGATGTCGTGAAGCCGACGAATCCGGCCTGCCACCGCAGGGTGTGGTCGAAGCCGCCCACGAGCTGGGTCTTGTGGCGAATGCTCTGCCCGAGGCGCAGGGCGGAGGCGGCGAACGCTCCGCGATGACCGGCGTGCTGATTGCTGAGGAACTCGCCTGGGGTGACCTGGCGATCGCATTGACGATCCTTTCCCCCGGACTGCTCGGATTCCCGCTGGCCGATTTCGGAAGTGAATCGCAGCGAAACGAACTGCTTCCGACGTTGCTGGACGGCGGGTTTGTGCCGGGTTCTCTCGCGATCGTCGAGCCACGCTTCGATTTCGACGTCTATCACCCCCACACAACCGCAAAACAGGACGGAGACGAAATCCTTCTCGACGGCATAAAATGTCAGGTGCCGTGGCTGGAGGGCGGACACCACGTCGTCGTCATCGCGACCGAAGGCAATGGACTCGCCGCCTTCGTCGTGCCGCGTGAGATCGCAGGGCTCAGCGCCGAGCTCGAATCGATGATGGGGCTCGGTGGGTTGCCGACCGCGGAACTCACCCTCTCGGGCGTGCGCATTCCAGCGAGTGCACGACTTGAGGCCGATGACGCCGATATTCGTGGCTTGATCAATCGCGGCCGGATCGCGCTCGCCGCGGCGGGGGTCGGGACCGCGCGGGCTTCCTTCGAAGTTTCCCGAGACTACGCAAAGGAACGCAAGACCTTCGGTCAACCAATCGCGACGCGACAGGCAATCGCCTTCAAACTCGCAGACATGGCGATCGAGATCGACGGTGCGCGACTCCTGGTGTGGGAAGCCGCTGCAGCGCTCGACCGAGGTGAAGACGCGACCCGGCTTGCGCGACTCGCCTACGACCAGATAACGCGAGTCGCGCTCCAAGTCACGGATGGCGCGGTTCAAGTCTTCGGCGGCCACGGTTATATCCGCGACTACCTACCCGAACTCCATCTCCGAAACGTGGCGGGATTCGCCAGTTTCGAAACCCTAACGCTCATCTGAATCGAAAAACCGGGAGCTGATCATGGCAATTGACTTCGAACTCTCCGAGGGAAGCGAACTAGCACAGGCGCACTACCACAAAGTCGCGCTGGAACAGATGCGACCGATTTCACGCAAATACGACCTCGCCGAACATCATCTGCCAACGGAGTGGGTCGACTATTGGTGGAACGAGGGACGGTCGGGACCCAAGGAAAAATCGGATCTGATGACCGATGGATTCATCACGATCTGTCTTCAGGCCGAGGAGCTCTGCTGGGGCGACGCGGGCCTCTACCTCAGGATGCCCACGCCCGCGCTCGGCGGTTCTGCGGTCAGCTCCGCCGGAACTCCAGAACAGCAGAAGCGTTTCATGTCACCCTTCCGCGAAAAAGGTGGACAGCCGATCTGGGGCGCGATGGCGATAACCGAACCACAGGCCGGTTCGGACGCGGCCGCAATCGAGACGACGGCCGATTTCGATCCCGACACAGAAGAGTGGATCCTGAACGGAACCAAGATTTTCTGCACCGCCGGAGAAGGCGCATCGACAGTCGACGGTGGGTTCATCGTCGTCTGGGCAACGATCGACCGAAGCGCTGGACGCGGCGGAATCAAATCCTTTGTCGTGATGGCGAATACGCCTGGCATGGAACTCATCGGGTGCGAGAAGAAACTCGGGATCCGCGCATCCGATACGGCAACGCTTCGCTTCGACGACTGTCGAGTGCCCAAGGAAAACCTGCTCGGTAGTGCCGAAGTCCGGAAGAGCGATCCGACAAAGTCCGGCGACAAGGGCTTCAAGGGTGCAATGGCGACCTTCGATGCGAGTCGACCGATCGTTGCCGCGATGGCGACCGGGGTCGGGCGGGCCGCTCTGGACTACCTCAAAGAAGAGCTCGAAAGACAAGGCATCACGATCCGTTACGACGCGCCGCCGAGAGAGCTGACGGCAATCGAACGCGATGTGATCGAAATGGAAGCCGAGCTGCAAGCCGCACGACTATTGACCTGGCGGGCAGCCTGGATGATGAACAAGGGCAAGCGGAACAATCTCGAAGCCTCGATGGCCAAGGCCAAGGCTGGACTCGCCGTCACGAAGATCACACAGAAGGCAGTGCAGATTCTCGGCCCCGTCGGATACTCTAAAAAACTTCTCGTCGAGAAGTGGATGCGAGATGCCAAGATCAACGATATCTACGAGGGAACGCAGCAGATCAATCAGCTGATCGTTGCTCGTCGAATCCTTGACTACCCGTCAGCAATGCTGCGCTGAATCCGCACACTGCCCGACCCAAACGAGAGAGAAACCATGCCGATCGATAACGAACTCCTTGAAATTCTCGCCTGCCCCGAATCGCAACAATCCGTCTCGCTCGCCTCGGCGCAGATCCTCCAAGAGCTCAATTCCGAGATCGACGTGGGGCGGCTGCGCAATCGCGGCGGAGACGTCGTCGAGAATCACATCATGGAGGGCCTTCTGCGAGAGGACGGCAAGATCCTCTACATCATCGAAGACAGCATTCCGGTCATGCTGATCGACCAGTCCATCAAGCTCGACTAGCAGAATTCTACTGCGCGAACTCGCGACGCTTCAGTTCTTTGACGTACTCCGTGAGTTCGTCATCCGATGCCACGATCTTTGAGATCTCTTCCTCAAAGCGAAGCGCGTCTTGCTTCATGTCATTCAGATCGAAGGGAAACTCGAGGTACTGGGAAACCTTGCGCAGCAGCGCAAGCGTGCCTCGTGGATTGGGCGTCGCACTGATGTAATGCGGAAGCCCGGCCCACAGCGAGAGTACTTCGACGCCCTCTTCCTGCAGCGCATTCGAGAGTACGCCCACAATTCCCGTCGCGCCGTTATAAATCGTCGGTTCGATCTCGAATCGTTCCAACAGGCTCGGGTCACTCGAATATCCGGCCACCACGACCGGCTGGGAGTAGACGACATCTGCCAGATACGCACCGAGCATCAAACAGCGACGAACGCCCATATCCACCGCCAACTCGACCACCGCGTCGCAATAGCTGCGCCATCGCATATGCGGTTCGATGCCGAGGCCGGTGATGAGCTCCAGTCCCTCCTCGGTCACCCCGTATCTGAAATCGTTGGACGGCCAATCGATCGGGCCGGAGCTACCGGTTAGGTATCGGACTGTCGGACGAAGAACGGTGAAGTCGTAGTAGTCGTCGGGATCGATGTCGGCCAGCGGAACGCCGCGAAGGACATCGTTCACAAAACTCACCGCCGCGGATGCAGATTCGCACGCGTCGTTCCATCCCTCGAAGGCCAACAAGAGAGTCGGCTCACCAAGGATCGGCTGTACATGCATTCGTAGAGAACTCATTGGCAAGCACAGGGTGGCACGATCCGGTCACTTTCCACAAGCAAAAAATTCACCAGGAACAGAACGCGCTATCGTTCGAAGCGGTATCCCCGCCCACGAACCGAAACGATATGTTCGGGACGGCTCGGGTCTTGCTCGAGATAACGCCGAAGCCGGACGATGAAGCTATCGATCACGCGCGTCCTCGTGTCGGGGCGCAATCCCCAGACTTCTTGAAGCAACTCCCCGCGCGTCACCGTTTCTCCTTCACGATCCACCAATGCGCGCAGCAAGCCGACCTCGCGCGTCGTCAGCTCCACCGTTTCTTCCGGTGTCTCGATCGAGAAACGGTCGAAATGAATGATTGCGCGTCCAACCACGACGTCCCCCAGAGGCTCGTTCGTCGCCTCGACGCCATCCCAACGCCGACGTCTCAACAAGACGCGCACGCGAGCCAGAAGCTCGTCCAGGCGGAATGGTTTGGTCAGATAGTCGTCGGCTCCCTCCTCGAGCCCGCGCACGATGTCCGAGGAGTCGTCCTTGGCCGTCAACATCAGGATCGCCACGAAATTTCCCGAGGCACGCGTGCGACGCGTAACCTCGAACCCGCTCATTTCCGGCAGCATCAAGTCGAGGATGACCAGATCAAAGGGTTGCCCCGAGGATTGACTTAGCATCTCGACCGCCGTGCGCCCATCGCCCGCAACCTCGACCTCATAATTCTCTTGTTCGAGATTGAATTGAACGCCTTCTGCAATATGGACGTCATCCTCTACGATGAGAATCCGACCTCGGTGGCTGTGTGGATCTGCAGCATTCATCTCTGGTTCGGCTCCTCAGCTCACGCCGGCCGCAGGGTCACGACGAATCGACTACCCCGTCCCGCCCCTTCGGAGAGCGCGACGATTCGACCTCCGTGTTTGCGAAGAAGTGTACGTACGACGAAGAGTCCCAGGCCCAGGCCAGAAACCTGGCGCTGAACGTCCCGACTCGCCCGGTAGAAGCGGCGAAAGATCCGACGCAACTCCTGCCTCGGAATCCCGATCCCCTGGTCCGAAATTTCCACTCGAATCCGTCCGTCGCTGATCTCTTCGATTCCGACACGAATCTGAGCGGGCTGATCCGAATATTTCACCGCATTCTCGAGAAGGTTTCGAAACACAAGGCCGAGTTCGTCGGCATCTCCGCGAACCATTAGCGGCCGGGTCTCATCGATTCGAACGGATTCGTTCGAGAGATGGTGGCGCTCTCGCAGCTCTTCGATGTTGTCGGCGAGCAATGTCTGGAGTTCGACCTCGTCCCGCGGCGCACGAGATCTCAGCGTCTCCTCGGCGCGCGCTGCAGCCAGGACCTGCCCGACCGTACGCTCGAGCCTGTCGAGATCCTCACCCATTCTTCGCAGGAACTGCCAGCGCTGTGACGGTTCGAGTTCGTGTCTTGCAAGGGTCTCGAGACCGAGACGAAACGACGCGAGAGGCGTCTTCAGCTCATGCGTCACTGCATCGATGAAGGCTCGCTGTGACTGATTCAGCCGCATCTCCAGCACGAGCTTCACACACAGCCAGACAAGGCCCGCCGCCAGGAAGAGAAAGAAGACGCTCCCCAACACGAAGAGCAAGAGGTCGAGGCGAGAAAAGCCACTGCTCACTCCCGAGTCGTCGCGCCACACGAGGATCTGCCAACCCACCGCCAGGGCGAGCACGAGTAGCATCGAGACGATCCCGATGATCAGCGGCCCTCCGATCGATCGACGCGGCATGCTTCTCCCAGCTGAACGTCGCCAGCTCACAATTCGAGAGCGTACTCGCGCTTCGAAGCATCGTCACGCCAGGCCGGACTCGATACCCGCTGGCACCCCCCCCAAAAAACCGCTTCCCTTCGTCGGGTCCATACGACAGGGCACCCTTCCGACACCAAGCCAAGGAGTCCTCTTGAGCGACGCACAACCCATCACCGGCTGTCGGCCGGGCGATATCGCAACCAACGTTTTCCTATGCGGTGATCCCAGTCGAGTCGAGCGAATCAGCCAGGGATGGGACTCGAAACGCGAGGTGTGCTGCGTCCGTGAATTCACGATCGTCACCGGGGAAAAGAACGGCGTGTCGCTCTCGGCCGCCTCGCACGGAATCGGCGCGCCGAGCACGGCCGTGTTGCTCGAAGAGCTGATCAAGCTCGGTGCGACGACGATGATCCGAATCGGCAATTCTGGCGGACTCGATCCGGACCTCGAACTCGGCGACCTGGCGATCACGACCGGTTGCGTTCGCGACGATGGCACGAGCAAGACCTATGTCGTGCCCGAGTTTCCGGCGGTCGCCAATTGGGAGATCGTCGGGGCTCTGGTGGAATCCGCAGAGGCACGCGGCGTTCGGGCGAAGACCGGAATCACCTGGTCTCTCGACGCCTTCTATGCCCGCAATGCCATCGCCGGACCCAACGACAGCATGCAAAGCATGTCGGTCAACGGCTATTGGCCCAGCCATCTCGAATCACGCATCCGCGACATGCAACAGGCGCGAATCCTGAACTGCGAGATGGAAGCGGGCATCCTGCTCACTCTGGCTGCACTTTTCGGAGTTCGAGCGGGCGCGATTTGCGTCGTCTCGGATCGCGCGCCTTGGCCTGGCCCTTCTGAACTCGACATCGATCGCAATATGACGAGCTGCATTCAGGTCGCGACCGATGCGATGCTCCGCGTCGCCTAACCTCGATCGGTAGGACCATCGAAGTCGCCAACCACCCAGCTTGGCGCCCGACCCCGGCACGACCCGCGAACTTCCGCGCTAGTCAGCAACCAACTCCAACGGAATCGGCATGATGTTCCAGGTCAAGATGCTGCGATTGTCGTCTCGCTTGTAGATCTCTTCCTTCACCAGACGCCGCCCGTTCCAGACATAACGTCGAAGCGCTTTATCGTTGTCACTCGCCACATAGAGTTCCTGAACGCCGTCCCCGTCGAGATCCGTCGCGATCGCAGCGTGTTCGAAGCTGCTCGAGCGACGATCGATCGCAGTCTTCCGCCACTGCTTGGTCGGATCGGGATCCGGCCGCAGCCACCAGACGCCATTCTGGAAGAGCGCCACGACGAGCTCCATCTCGCCGTCCCCATCGAGATCGCTTGGCGTAAGGAAACGACCTAGCCGGTCGTCGAGCTCGGCGATTACGACGCCTTGATGCGGCGGCGTGTCGGCCTCGTAGCGCCATATTTCAGTTCGATGCAACAAGCCCTTGCCTTCCGGGTTCTTCTGGCCCTCGACGATGACATAGAGCTCGTCCTTGCCGTCACCATCGATGTCGTGCACGAGAATTTCCTTTGCGTGGCGCTGCCCGAGATCCGCGACGACAACGCGCCCCTCGCCCTTGTTCGGCCGATATCGGACGACGTGCCCCGACTGGACCGAACCGTCGAGTCGATTCGGTTCCGACGGCGTTGCATAGATTTCGATGGCACCGTCACCGTCGATGTCACCGAGCTCGATCTCGTGAACGAAGGTGTCTTTTTCGCTGTCGAGTTCCTCGACCTCGTACCCATCGCCCTTGGGCCTGATGATCGCCACGACGCCCTGATCGTGCGTCGCGATCGCGATGACGTTCGTGCCATTCCCATCGATGTCACCGACCTCGATGTCTCTGATGCGAGAAAACCGACCGCCGAAGTCCTTCTCCCAAAGCGTCTCGGATACGAACTTGCCTGCCTCTTTTCTCCAAAGCTTGACCATCGCCTTCGAGCCCGCTCCGGTCAGGAGCGCCACAGAGCCATCGGGCGTGGTATAGGCGAGTGCTTTGTGAAAAACGTTGCTGTCGGGGTCGGTCAGCGTCGTCTTGACCCATTCGCCGTCGCGCCGAACGATGAACTCGAGTTCAGCGGGCAGCGGAACGGGCAGGCCCGTCGCGCCCGGCTCGCGCTCCGCGAACGCCGATAGCCCAAGCACGAGCGCCAGCGGAAGGTCGTCGGGTGTCGTCGACTTGCTGGGTGCAGCGGTTGCAGCCTTTGACGCGGTCGCGGCGGGCTTCGCCTCGGGCTGACTCTTCGAGCCTCCCGAGTCATCGCCACAACCGGCGGCGAGTCCAAACAAGCAGGCCAGGACTGCAAAGCCGATGACTGGGAACGCTCGACGCAGACGTTCATCAACGGGGTAGCCAAACGGGCCGGTGGGCGAATTCATGGCATCTTTCTCCTCTGATCGGGTCAGGCATCGGCCTCACGTCGGCTGGGTTTGTAGCAATCCCGCGCAGCACTCGCGCATCGTGGTCAGAGCGTGGTATCCCCTCGTCGCCAGGGCAAACCAGAATCACGCATGCTTTCAGGAAGGACCCGCCCGTGACAGAGGGGCAGAAAACCAAAAACAAGGGCCGGGAGCTTCAGGCCCCGCGGGGCACTCGCGATTTCTACCCCGACGACATGCGCCGCCGGAACTGGCTCTTCGATCACTTCCGACAGATCGCGACTCGATTCGGCTTCGAAGAGGTCGACGCACCGGTGGTCGAGCATGCCGAACTCTTCACTCGCAAGGCCGGTGAAGAGATCGTCGACCAGCTCTACCATTTCGAACTCCACGATCGACATCTGGCGCTGCGTCCCGAAATGACGCCTTCGCTCGCGCGGATGGTGATCGCGCACCAGGGTGGCATGCGCTTCCCGATCCGCTGGTTCACGTTGACTCAGAACTGGCGCTACGAACGCATGACGCGCGGCCGACGCCGCGAGCACTACCAATGGAATATGGATATCTGGGGAGAGCCTGGCGTCGAAGCCGAGGCCGAACTCCTGTCGGCGATGGTCACGGCTTTTGATGCACTCGGTCTCGCCCGGGGCAAGGTCAACATTCGCTTGAATAGCCGTGCCCTCCTCGAAGAGTCGCTGCGCGAGGGCGTACTCGCCGATCGCCCGGATGTCTTCGAGCCACTCTGTATCGTGATCGACAAAATCGACAAGATTGGGCCCGAGGCGGTGACCGATCTCTTACGCGACGCGCAGGGCGGCATCGGCCTCAGTGCCGGAGAAGTCGAGCGCGTCCTCGAGATGCTCGAGGCCCGCTCGCTGGACGACGCGGAGAAATTTGCAGCCCCGGGCTCCCAGGCGCTGGCCGATCTCCGACGCCTCTACGAACTGCTCGACGCCTATGGCATTGCCGACCAGGTGCCCTTTGACGCTTCCGTCGTGCGTGGCCTGGCCTATTACACGGGCGTCGTCTTCGAGGCGTTCGATACCGGCGGGACGCTGCGCGCAATTGCCGGCGGCGGCCGTTATGACCGACTCGCCGAGACGCTCGGCGGCAAGCCCGTCCCGGCCGCGGGTTTTGGCTTCGGTGACGCCGTAATCAGCGAGCTACTCGAGGACGAGGATTTGTGGCCGAGGCTCGATCGAACGATCGACGATATCGTCTACGCTTTCGGACCCCGGGAGAAAGCTGCGGCAATCAGCGTTGCCAACCGGCTCCGCCGGGCGGGTCGCAAGGTCGAACTGTCACTCGGACATCCCAGACTGAAACGAGTATTAGCAGAAGCAGACAAGAACGGGGCTGCACGTGTGTATCTGATTGGGGAAGACGAACTAGCCCGCGATGTCGTCAGGGTGAAGGACCTCGCAACCCAGCAGGAACACGAAGAGCCTTTGGTGGGTACTCAATGAGCGAATGGACGGCTAAACGAAGCGCGGATCTCTACAGGGTCGATGCCTGGGGTGCTGGATTTTTCTCGGTTTCGAGCGAGGGCAACTTATTAGTCCACCCACGTCGCTCGGATGATGCCAGGATCGATGTCCCGAAGCTCGTGGAGGAACTCGGGCGACGCGGCCTGCGTCGTCCGATCCTGATTCGCTTCTCGGACATCCTCGCCACGAGCATCAACGACCTCGCAAATTGTTTCAACGAGGCGATCACCGAGCAAGAATACGGGGGGCGCTGGCGCGGCGTCTTTCCCATCAAGGTCAACCAACAGGCGCAGGTCGTCGAAGAGATCATCGAGTTTGGCGCACCACACGGCGTCGGGCTCGAAGCGGGTAGTAAACCGGAGCTGCTGATTGCGCTCGCACTGCTCGACACGCCCGATGCACTGCTCATCTGCAACGGATACAAAGATCGCGCTTACGTCGAGACGGCTCTTCTCGCGCATCGCCTGGGTCGAAACCCTGTCATCGTGATCGATCGCTATCGCGAAATCGAACTCGTCGTCGAAGCCGCTGCGACGCTCGGCATTCGCCCGCACATCGGTCTGCGAGCACGCCTATCGACCGTCGGCGCTGGCCGCTGGGTCGAGTCCTCCGGCGACGACTCGAAATTCGGGCTCTCCGCGGATGAACTCGTACGCGCAGTCGAGTACCTACGTAACAAAGATCTGATCGACTGTGTCGAACTCCTGCATTTTCATATCGGTTCGCAGATCACAACGATTAGTGCACACAAAGATGCGCTTCGAGAGGCGATGCGAATCTATGTCGGTCTCTATCGACTCGGCGCAGACTCGCTCCACCTTCTCGACGTAGGCGGCGGTCTCGGCGTCGACTACGTGGGTGCAGGAACGGACGACCCTTCCTCGATGAACTACTCGCAGCAAGAGTACGCGAACGATGTCATCTTCGCGGCCGAGCAAGCCTGTTCCGAAGCGTCGATTCCCCCTCCGGACATCATCACAGAATCCGGCCGCGCGATGGTTGCATACCACTCTGTGCTGGTTTTCGATGTGATCGGCGTGAATCGCGATCAGGCGCCCCAGACCCTCGAACCCTGCGCCGCATCAGACCATGCCGTCCTGCATGCGTTGCAGCAAGCGGTTGAGGACATCTCTCCGGACAACCTGACCGAGAGCTACCACGATCTGATCCACGGGCGAGATGAAGCAGCCTCGCTTTTCTCGCTTGGGTATCTCGATTTGCGAGGCCGTGCAAAGTCGGAACGGCTTTTTCGTTCGGGTTGTCTTCACATCGGTGACATCCTGGAACAAATCGGCGAGTCGGCAGAAACATTCGAGGACCTGCACAAGCTCCTGACCGACACCTACTTCGGCAATTTTTCCGTATTCCAATCCATGCCGGATGCCTGGGCAGTCAAGCAGGTCTTCCCGATCATGCCGATCCACCGGCTCAGTGAGGAGCCGACCCGCCGCGGTGTCCTGGTCGATGTCACCTGCGATTCCGACGGCCGAATCGATCGCTTCATCGGGGACGGAGAAGATCAGCCCACGGTCCAATTGCATTCATGGAATGACGAACCCTACTTGATGGCTGTATTCCTGCTCGGCGCCTATCAAGAGATCCTCGGAGACCTCCACAACCTGTTTGGGGACACCGACGCTGTGCACGTTCGCCTCGACCCTGAACAGGGTTACTCCATCGAGCACCTCGTTGAGGGAGACGACGTTACGGAGGTCCTGTCCTACGTCCAGTACGATCGACGCAACCTCACGGAACGGGTTCGCAAGTTGACCGAACAGGCTCTACGCAGCGGCCATATCAGCCTCGAAGACTCGGCCTTGTTGCGTCGCCGCTACGATCAAGGCCTGGCCGACTACACCTATCTAAGACACGAGTACTGAGAACTTGACCGCTCGTCCGACCCAAAATTCCTGCCGAGTCTATTCTTGGAACGTCAACGGAATTCGCGCCGCAACGCGAAAGGGGCTCGATGCCTGGATTCAGGCTTCGAACGCAGAGATCATCGGACTTCAGGAAGTGCGAGCCGACCTCGACGCGATTCCTCCCGAAATTCTCGACATCGATCGGTACGAACATCATTATGTCGCCGCCAAACGAAAGGGCTATTCGGGCGTAGGGCTGCTGTCTCGCCGCAAACCCGACCGCCTCGACACATCGCTCGGCGAAGATCGTTTCGACTCCGAAGGTCGCCTCCAGATCGCCCGCTTCGGTCGGCTGATCATTGCGAACGGCTATTTTCCGAACGGATCGGGAAAAGACCGCAGCAACGACCGCGTGTCGTACAAACTCGACTGGTATCGCGCCCTCTTCGATCGTCTGCAGAAATGGCGACGTGCCGGCTACCGTGTTCTGGTGATGGGCGATTACAACACGGCGCACAAGGAAATTGATCTCGCGCGACCCAAGGACAACCGAAAGACTTCGGGATTCCTGCCCGAGGAGTGCAAAGAACTCGACCAGTGGATCGAGGCCGGTTGGACCGATACTTTTCGCGAGTTCGAGAGCGGGCCGGAGCATTATTCCTGGTGGAGCCAGCGTTTCGGCGTGCGTTCAAAGAATATCGGCTGGCGTCTCGATTACGTATTCGCCTCACCCTCGGCAATGCCCTTCGTACGAAACGCGTTCATCGAACCAAACGTACAAGGCTCCGATCATTGTCCCGTCGGCGTCGATCTCGACCCCGCGATCTTTACCTAACAACCCCAGAATCGTGTGAGAATCATTCGTGAGTAATCTCGGCCAGAAACAGATCGATCACTTCCACCAGGAGGGGTATGTCGTCGTACCCAACGTCCTCGAGCAAGACCAGATCGATCGTTATCTACATCGCGCGAGCGAAATCGCGAACGGCATGGTTCCGGAAACCGCGGCAAACCGCCTGGTCAAGGACATCCAGTTCGCCAAGGGCCACCTTCCAATGCCCGAAGATCCCGAACACGCTCTGTGGAAGATCATCAATCCCGACCGCTTCGACCCCGTCATGGCGGAATGTCTACGAATCCCGCGTGTACTCGACGCGGTTTCGTCGCTCATCGGCGAGGACCTCCTCGCCTTTCTTCTGATGTTCATTTACAAGCCGCCGGGAATCGAACAATCGGTCCATCCCTTCCACCAGGATGCCGCCTATTTCATGTTTCAACCCCAGAATCAATGTCTCGGAGTCTGGATCCCGCTCGATCCGGTTTCGGAAGAGAATGGCTCCCTTTCGGTCGTGCCGCAGTCCCACAAACTCGATGTCAGAAAGCACCTCGTCAAGCAAGGCATCAATTTTGGGGCACTGGCAGCGGAAGACGCCGAAGACAATCCTGCATACCACGAACAGGCGATCACGATGAATTTGAATCCGGGTGATTGCCTGCTCTTCAGCACTCACCTGCTTCATCGAAGCGGCGGAAATCGAACGAGTCGGCATCGCCGCGTGATTACACTTCACATGGCCAGTGCGAAATGTAGAGCTTCCGGCCCGATGCTCAGCGAATATGGCTTCGTGTCTGTGCGAGGTCGAACCTATGAGGGGTGTCTGCAGCCCGTCGAAACGCCCGACATTGAACTCGCAGCCCGATTGATCGAGTCCTGACGAGTGCGAACGATCAGTCCTCGTCTTCCCGAGAGGCCATCAAGACGGATCGCTCATAAGCCTCGAGCGTTTCGAAGCGTGAGAATGCTCCATCCATGATCTTGATCGATGGCAGGCAGATCGCATTCGAGCCATGCTGCAAGCGTGTAACCCAGGCGATCAGCGCGGCAAGCGGATTTGCGGCCGCGGGCTCGAGGCCAAGCGGATCGAAACGATCGCTTCGGAATCGGATCAGCTTCATCGGTTCATCGAGACTGTCCGATCCATTCAAAATCACATCGACGATCAGCACTGGACGAACTCCGAGCCCAGCCACAGCCGCCATCGAGATGGTCTGAATTCGAGTAAAGGGTACCTTCGACTTCCCGCGCGGAGATGCATCGATCTCGACCCACCGCTCCGTCATCGCAATCGGGACTGCGTCGACCGCCTTCATCCAGCGCAGCGTCGGACGGGGCGAAAATTCTGATCCTCCACCGCCCCCAAACGAGAAGTCGCCGGAGTCCAACCCCTCGCCTGACGGGCGCGCGAGAAAGGTCGTCGGCTGGTCGAAAACCGCCGTCGAGCGGCCATCGTGCGATGCGGTCTGCGTCCCATCTACGTGCTGTGAAACGAGCGGACTCGTCAGTTCATCGGTCGCATCGATCATAGGCGTGAAGTCCGAATCGGTTTCGCCGTCGAGCGGATCGTGCAGATTCGAATCGCCGAGATCCAAGCCGAACTCGATGCCATCTTGCCGTGAATCGACGTCCGTGGCGTCCAACAAGGCCTCGTCCGTCACGTCATCGTCGCAATCAAAGCTCGAATCGGAAGCATGGTTGCTCGCCAGGCGAGCGGGCTCGTTCCAATGAGACAACACATCGCCCACGTTTTCGCGGGCACTGGAATCCACCGACAGATTTTCTGCAGAGAAAGCTCCGGCATCCAGCGCCTGAGCTTTCAGGCTTGCTTCGTTCAGATCGGACTCACTCGAAGCGCCTTCGCCTCCGAGGTCCAGGTCCGTGTCAGCGTGGATCGGAAAGGTCGTCGATTCGTTCGCCTGGTGTTCCGCATGCACTCGCAGATCGAGCTGAGAGCGAGACTCCATCGAAGTCGTGGTCGGCGTCTCCTCCTGCTCGTTGGACAGCGGAGAATCGCTCGGGATTGCCGAGACTGCCTCGAGCTCTGCGCGAATCTTCGAATCGAGGGTCGCGTCGTTCAAGGCAACCACCGCTGCGCGCCGTGCAAGACCGTCGTCGAGATCGCGCGCGATCTTCACGATACGGATGGCCTGCGCTGCCGACACACCGGTTTCCAACGCCCCTTCAAGCGTGAAGAGCGCTTCCTTGACATGACTCGCGTCGAGCAGCGCCTCACCCAGCCGAACTGCAACCGTCGCATCTAGGCTCACGTCACATTCTCTCATGGCGAGCGGCAGCCAATAGTCGATGGCCCGCGAGACATTACCCTTACGAAGGGCGACGCGCAGATTCGGAATGATTGCCTCGGCCGCGGCGTCGGGCTGCCCGACTTCGACCGCGATCGAGAAAAAGGCTTCCACGATTTCTGCGCACGTAGGGTCATCGCGCCAGGCAGCCTGAATCAAGTCGAATGCCTGATAGGGATCGCCATCGGAGCGCAAGCGCGCAGCACGCGCAACGACCGGGTTGGGCCCACTAATCGCCTGCTTCGACAAGCGTGATTCGACCTGCGATTCAAAATTGCCCAGGCGAAGCGCGCCGGCGACCAGGGCACCGATGCCCACAGCAGCACAAAATGTCGCCCAGGGAACGCTGCCTAGATCATCGATCCAGAATCCGCGAACGACGAATGACTCGACACCGAGCCAGGCCGGCAAGAGGATCCAACCGGGGATCGCGAAATGACCACCCAGGCCACGAATGAAGTAAGCTCCTAGAAGCGCACCGGCGAGACCCGCCCCGCCACTCCACGGAACACCACTCGACGCGTCGAGAAGTCGATAGCTCTGTGCTGTCAGCGGTATGGCAGCAACGACGAAGACCGCGAAGACGAACGAACCCCAGGTGAGTTCGAGCGTTACACCGACGAGCAACAACACCAGAGTACTGAGGATGATGCCGGGCAGACTTTCATGAACGAACGCATGAATGAAATAGTTCGTTGTCGGCGATCGCGCGTCGAGCACGCCGAATCGCCAGGCCGGATCCCCGGCGATCCGCTGCTCGTAGGCTTTGCTGATCAGCTTGTCGAGTTGGGCTTGCGACCTCGCCAGCATCCGCGTCGGCAGCCGGACCGTCGCCCCGGATTCGGAATTGGCCGCAGCAGCGCGCATCTCGGTAACCCAGGTCGGATCGAGGATCAGCTCACCGAGTGTGTCGACTTCGAGGTTTGGATTCCTAACCAGAAAAGTGCGGGCCGCTTCCCGAGACACTTCGAAGAGTTCGCCCGAGTATCCATCGACGCTGGCGATCCGCACCGCAATCACAGCAATCGCCACTGCGAGAAGCAAGCTCACGATCGGCAGTTTTTGGGGCCAACCCAATACGTCTGTCTCCCATTTCCCGATCGAAAATCGAGCCCGCGGTCGAAATCCGCACGCTCACCGTCTCAACGGATGACTGCCGCGCTGGCCTTAGCCAGAATGCGTAACGCCCATCACGTAGACACGAATGGGCCACATCCCTTGGGGACCGTGATCCCGAGAAACCGGAAGATTTCGATCAGGCCACTTCTATTCGGGTTCATGACTGCAGTCCTGCTCGTCGGCTGCGACGACGTTGAGACCGGGAACCTTTCGACTCCCGCGCAAAGCCCTGTCGAGGAGGCCCAGAGCAGCGTCTTGCCCCAGGTGCCCGGGTTCGTCCTCCCCGATGATTGGAATGAGCAACATCCGGTGTTCTCACCGAACGCGAAATTCGAGGCCCATTACATCGGCCTGGCTGAAAAAGAGATCCAGTGGGGTGCCGGTGACGGAAAAGGCAGCGTACGACTCGACGCCCTGACCGCGATTGGTCCGGAAGGAGAATCGCCGACATGGCGGCGCGGCAAGGACGAGCAACCGCCCCCATCCGTGCCCGCCGCTTCGATTCAGCGCATCGAATTCAGCTTCGAGGTCGGGGAACACGGGATCGACGACGGCGGCCTGATCTTCGTCATGCCCGAGCCTTTCTGGTCCTGGACAGAAGCACAGGTCACGGATTCGAATGCGCCGGGGTACACCACGGCAACCCCGCGCGGCACAGGCGTCGAACTGGTCCCGGGAAGCCAAGGCGCCGAATTTCTGATCGAGGGTCGCGCGCTCGAAGCGGGCGAGCGGATCGACTTCGTCGTCGGCGCTGGCCGACTGGGCACGCGCGTGGATGAATTTGCCGAGCGAGGCTCCGAGATCCTGATCGCGGTCGACGCAGACGGCGACGGCACGCGGCGCTGGCTCGAAGAATCCGTACCGATCGACATTGCGGCGCGAGCAGGTGTTCAGATCGTCGCATTGGGTCCAGGCGAAGTCGCGCCCGGGGATCCAATCGAGGTTTCCATATCGATTCTCGATGCCAACGGCAATCGTGCGCGCTGGCCCGAGGCGTCCGATTTTGCGTCCAGTCGCGCGCAGGTCATTTTCGAGATCGAGAGGACGGACGGCGCGGCGCTCGCCGATCTAGGTCTGGCAGAAACCATCACGGGCTTCACCGACCAAGACGATCCGTACCGATTTCGCTTCTCGGCGCCGGATCGCGAAGACGTGATTCGACTCTCGATTCACGGCCGTGGCGAGCTCGAAGGATTCGATGCCGAGGTCAATCCGATCATGGTGCGAACTTCTCCGGTGCGCCTCGTCTGGGGTGACTTGCATGGCCATACGCGCTTTTCCGATGGAACCGGAACGCCCGAAGACTATTTCAGCTACGCAAGAGACGTCGCGCGACTCGACGTCATCGCACTCACCGATCACGACCATTGGGGCGTGCGACCGCTCGACGACTATCCCGCGCGGGCAGAAAGAATCGTGCAGGCTGCGTTGCGATTCAACGATCCCGGACTCTTCGTCACGATTCTCGGCTACGAATGGACGAACTGGCTTCACGGTCATCGGCACGTGCTGTATTTCGACGAGAACGCGCCGATTTTCTCAGCGATCGATTCTGCGACGGATCGACCCGACGAACTCTGGGCTGCGCTACGTGGAAAGCCCGCGCTGACGTTTGCACATCACTCGGCCGGTGAACCCGTCGCAACCAACTGGGCCTATCCACCCGACCCCGAACTCGAACCGCTCACCGAGATCACATCGCTACACGGCGTAAGTGAGGCCGCCGACGCTCCGATCCCCGTTCAGGGTGGAATCCCTGGTAATTTTGTCCGCGATGTCTTGCTTCGGGGAATTCGATTGGGGTTCATCGGTAGCGGCGACTCTCATGATGGCCACCCAGGACTCTCGCATCTCGTTTCGGGCCAGTCGGGCCTGGCCGCCATCTTCACCGAGGCGCTCGACCGGCCCAGCCTGCTCGCAGCCATGAAACAGAGGCGCACCTTCGCGACCAATGGAATCCGACCATGGCTGGAAGTCTCGATCGACGAAACGTTGATGGGTGGCTCGCTGCCCGCTTCGACGGGAAAGCATCGACTCCGCGTGCGATACGAAGCAACGGGACCAATCGAGCGAATCGATCTCGTTCGTTCGGGTCGGATTGCGAAGATCGACGGAGCGAACGTCCTGTCCCTGGATCTCGAGCGAGAGATTCCTCCCCTTCAGCGCGGGGAGTTTCATTACGTCCGAATCATCCAAAGAAATGGTGGGGTTGCCTGGTCGAGTCCGATCTTCGTCGACGCCCCGACGGTGGACACGAACTAGAGCCGGAAGCGTCCGATCTCTTCTTCGAGTCCCTGGGCGTGGGCGGAGAGATCGGCAACCGTCTCGCTCGTATGCGCCGCGTTTCGCGTGGACTGAACTGTGACCTGACGGAAAATCTCGAGCGCATCCTGTATCTGATCCGCACGCTTACTCTGGTCTTGCGTCTCGACCAGGATCTCCTTGATCCGCGCCGCCACGACCTCGACGGATCGCGTGATCAGACTGGACTCACGCCTCTGTTCCTGCGTCGCATTCTTCACTTCGAGCCCGAGCTGAAGCATTCTTTCTACGCCAAATGTGATCTCGCTACCCGCACTATCCTGTTCGTGCGTTCCGCGATTGAGCTGAGTCGCGATCTGCTTGACCTGGTTCATCGCGATCCCAACCTGGTCGATATCCGCCGCCTGTCCCCGTGTCGCCTCGACGATTTCCTTCGCCCAAAGGGTCGATTGCTTCGAACTCTCGCCGATCTCGCGCAAAATCCGGCCGGCTTCGTTCGAGAGTTCAACTCCATGATCGACGCGGGTTGCACCTCGCTCCATCGCCGCGACCGCCTCGAGAACGCCGTCCTGAACGGACTCGATCAGCTCTGCAATCTCCCGCGTGCTCGTCGCAGTTCGCTCCGCGAGACTGCGCACCTCTTCTGCCACGACTGAAAACGCACGACCGTGTTCACCCGCCTGCGAGGAGATGATGGCGGCGTTCAGGGCCAGCAAATTTGTCTGCTCGACGACCGACTCGATCACCTTGACGACAGCGTCGATGGATTGGCTCTTCTCAGAGAGATTCGAGATGATCGACTCGATCCCCTTGAAGGAATTCTGGATCTGCTCCATCCCCCGAACGGTTTCGGCCACGGCGGCCATGCCCTGGCCGGCCTTCTGCGATGCCTCGTCAGAGAGCACATGGCTTTCGCGCGCATTCGATTCGACCTGACGAACAGAGCCGGATAGCAGTTCGAGCGCGCTCGACGTCGATTCTGTGGACTGATTCAGAGTATCTGCGCTTCGTGCGATCTCGCGGATCGCAGTCGTCATTTCAACGACACTCGACGCCGTCGTGTCGATGATCTCCGTTAGGACATCGATGTGGCGACTCGTCGACTCGATCGAAGCATCCAATTCGATGGCCGCGCTCGACGTCTCAACCGCTGTTTCTGAAAGCGCTTCCACGCTCGAATTGACCGTGTGCATCGAAGCCATGATTCGTTCGATCGATTCCGCAGTCGCCTCGACGGCTTGTTCTTGCCGTGCCGCTTCTTCTCGCATGGAAGAACTAGAAGACGCCAGCTGCTCAGTCGCCTGAGCGACGTAGCGAGTGTTCTCGCCAACCTGCGCAACGAGTCCGCGCAGGCTCAATACCATCGCATTGAATGCACGCGCCAGGACACCCATCTCGTCGTCACTTCGAACATCGACTTGCGTCGACAAATCCCCCTCGGCCATCGCGGCCGACCCCTCGATAAGCCGTTCGAGCGGATCGGCAATATGTCTTCGAAGTCGCGCGGCCCCGAACCAACAGAGGAATAACGAGATCAACAGGACAGAGGAAACGATGCCAAGCGAAATGAGCAGGAAGCTCCACGCCTCTTTTGTGTCCGAGCGGATGAATACCGTCCCGACCTCTTCGTCCCCCATCAAAATTCTCGATGAAAGATCGATGTGATCACGGCTCCAATTCGGTTCGAAGGAAGCATGTCGCCGCGGCTCGAAATCAGGAACGTTCGAGCGTATGTACTTCGCAAAAATGGCACCGCTGCTGTCGTAGACAATTGAAACTTCAATCGATTCCTCGGCCTCGAGCGCACGCAGCGTTTCCATCGCCGCCTCTTTATCATCAAACAGAAGTGACGCCTCTGAGTTTCTGCCGATGACGCGCGCCATGACCATCAAATTTTCGTCAGTCATGTTCTGAAACTGGATGAACGCCGTCAAGGAGAGCGCCAGCGCTGCCAGAAGGACAACGAGCCCGGTCGTCGCAAAAAACGCACCTACGATGCGCCGCTGAATCGAATCCGTACCGACGTCGATCCCGCTCATCGAAGGTTTCCCCAAGCCCGGCGGGCGAGTCCGTCTGTTATGTCTCGCGAGATCTTCATGCATTTCCTAGTTCACGACCTTCGCCAACCTGAGGAGCTGGGAGCTGATTTTGAGACCGGCTTTCTTGGCTGCACCCGGATTGATCTCGAACCGAATTCGATTCTCCGCCCGGTAAAAATTTGCGATTCCGCCCGCTGCCGCGAAGCCTTCCTTGTCCGCGATGCTAAAGACGCTCGATCTGCCGAGAGCGGCGACGGCGGCGCGGTGAGACTGCTCGAAGTCGCGACCGATGAAGAGGATGTGGCAACCGCTGGTCTGCATGAGATTGGAGGTTTGATTGACCCGCACAGGCCGCTCAGCAACCTTTTTGCCGGACACGGTCTGGGAAACTACGTCGCCGAAGCCCGCCGAACCCAACATGCAGATCATCACGGGCGCGTCGCCAGCATCGAAGGCATCCTTCGGCCACTCGACATAGCGCGCAAAATTGAACAGAAAGGCGGCCATGATCTGGTCTTCGGATTGCGCAATCCCCTTTGGAACAACAAAGAGGAATGCGATCAACGTCGCGACGAGGACGCCCAATGGCGCCGCGCCTCGTCGTCGGCAGAAGATCCGTCTGATCTCGCTCGCTCGGCGCACGCTTGAAGCTCCGAATGAAGAGAAGCGGAAGGCTTCTACAGCCCGATGCATCGGCATCTCTTATCCGAAACAGAACCCATCTTGTGCAATATTGATGCACCCGGGGCGCAACCCCCTCGCTTCGCGCAGGTCGAGATGATCACGACCCCGGAGAATGCCCGGGTCTCGATCCTGCTCCCGGTCTGGAACTCGGAAGCAACG
>JAQBEG010000376.1:0-15217 GCA_032123985.1 Deltaproteobacteria bacterium | reverse complement strand
TAAGCTTCATCGAGGCCGACGCCTTCGCACGCTGGGCCGGAGCTCGGCTACCCACAGAGATCGAGTGGGAAATCGCCTGTGGGCCAATGCCCGTAGCCGGAAATTTCGTCGACTCGGCGCGATTGCATCCCGCGATCGCGGGCGAAACTTGCGACACTGAGAGAGGCGGCAATATCGGCAACAACACCAGCAACACAAATAACACTCACGACAACGAGATGGGGATACGACAGCTCTTCGGCGACTTGTGGGAGTGGACGTCCAGCAGCTACGCCGCTTATCCGGGCTATCGACCAGACGCAGGCACCCTTGGCGAATACAACGGAAAATTCATGTGCAATCAATTCGTCCTTCGCGGTGGCTCCTGTGCGAGTTCACAGTCCCATCTTCGATCCACATACCGAAACTTTTTCTACGCGCCCGACCGCTGGCAGTTCACAGGAATCAGACTCGCCAAGGAGCTCGCTTGAATAGACAATCCTCCGCCGCACGAGCCATGCCACTGCACGACCTCCACCCCGAACCAGATGATCTGTATTCCGAGGTGCTCGCGGGCCTTCGCTCCGAGCAAAAAACACTTCCGTGCAAGTATTTCTACGATGCCGAGGGATCGCGACTCTTCGATCGGATCTGCGAACTCGAGGAGTACTACCCGACAAGAACCGAGATCGGAATACTGGAGGACTGCGCGGACGAAATTTCCGACGCCGTGGGAGAGAATGTCCTCGTCATCGAACTCGGAAGCGGCAGCAGCACCAAGACACACGGACTCCTTCGTGCGCTCCACAGTCCAGCAGGATACGTGCCGGTCGATATCTCGCGCGATCATCTCACCGAGGCTGCCGATCGCATCGCCAGCGAGTTCCCGAGCCTGCCGGTATGGCCAGTCTGCGCCGATTTCAATGCCGAGATCGATCTTCCCGAGCACGGAGTCGACGAGCGACCGCGGCTCATCTTCTTCCCCGGATCGACCATCGGAAATTTCGATGAGTCCGCCCGCAAAGATCTGCTGCGTCGCATGCTCGATCTATGCGGCACACACGATGGACACCTGTTGATCGGAATCGACCTGGTCAAAAATATTACCCAGCTCGAAAGCGCCTACGACGACAGCGAGGGCGTGACCGCTGCGTTCAACCGGAACCTCCTACACCGCATCAATCGCGAACTCGAGTCTAACTTCGAACCCGACCGGTTCAGCCATCGCGCGCGATTCGATTCGCACAAGTCTCGAATCGAGATGCACCTCGTGAGTCAAGTCGAGCAAATCGTTGAAATCGACGGGCACGAATTTCATTTCGAATCGGGCGAAGCCATCTGCACGGAACACTCCTACAAATTCACGGTCGACGGCTTCGGAGAACTGGCCGCTGAGGCGGGATGGGAACTCGATCAGTCATGGACCGACCGCGACGAGCTCTTCGCCATCTTGCTTCTGCGCACTCGCTAGCGGTTTCCGCGCTCCATGCCGCGCCTTGCGCCCGACTTTCCATTCCCGCCCGGAAAATTTCCCTTCTTCTACGGTTGGGCAATCGTCGCCGTCGCAACACTTGGCATCGTGATGAGCGTCCCCGGACAGACGATGGGGGTCAGCGTCTTCACGGACCATCTCATCCGCGTCACCGGCCTGACGAGGCTCGAGCTCGCGAATACCTACCTCGTCGGCACGCTCGCGAGTAGCTTCTTCCTACCGCGCGGCGGGGTCTATCTCGATCATCACGGATCTCGCACGACGGGACTCGTCGCATGCATTGCGGTCGCCTTGACGCTCTGTGTCCTGACCCAGATCGACAGGATGTCGACGGGGCTGTCCGTCCTGATGGGGCTCGATCGCCCGGTCGCCGCCGCTGCCGTGATGTTGACGCTGGCATTCATGATGCTGCGCTTTAGTGGTCAGGGAATGCTCACGATGGCGTCGCGCACCATGATGGCCAAATGGTTCGAACGGCGGCGCGGATTGGCTTCGGGAATATCGGGGATCTTTGTGTCCGGAGGCTTCGCGATCGCGCCCCTGATTCTACAGTCGTTCATTGATCTTGGTGGTTGGCGGGGCGCGTGGTTGATGCTTGCCGGTCTGGTGGGGATTGGAATGGGCCTCGTCATCCTCGTGTTCTTCCGCGAGAACCCCGAAGAATGCGGCCTGCGCATGGATGGCGACATCCCGAACGACCCTCATGTCGATTCACCCATGGGCAGTATCGCCTCCGACGATTTGAGCTTCACGCGTGCAGAAGCGCTGCGCACCGCGCGTTTCTGGTACGTGACCCTGACTCTCTCACTTCAGGCCATGGTATTCACCGGAATCACATTTCATATTGTTGACATCGGTGTCGAAACCGGAATCGGTGGACGCGAAGCCATCAAACTCTTCATCCCGCTCGCGCTCGTGAGCACGACCACCGGGTTGATTTCGGGATGGGCCGCCGACAGAGTTCCGGTGCGCGCGCTGGTGCTTCTCTCCGTTGGCTTGCAAACCATCGCGTACATAGGCGCCGGGCGACTCGACGAATGGCCATTTCTGATCATGATGCTCGTGGGATGGGGCGGTGCGGGCGGCCTCTATGCAACGTTGCTCAATGTTGCGATTCCCAACTTTTTTGGCCGTCTGCATCTCGGTGCGATCTCGAGCATCCAGATGAGTTGTATGGTTGCCGCGAGCGCGATGGGCCCGGCCTTTCTGGCCGCATCCAAGACCTATCTCGGAACGTACGAATCCGGGCTGTTGTGGTGCTGCGCGTTTTCTGGTGGGGTCTTTCTCTTTGCCCTGCTTGCCCCTCGCGCTTCACGTTGAGTCGATCGCAACGCTTGCATACGTCGCTTTGTATTGGAGGATAGGCTGATGGGAAAGGTCGCATTTTGCGGTCTGGGTCTGATGGGCGTGGGCATGGCGGGGTCGTTGCTCCGTGCCGGCCATGCGCTCAGCGTATCGAATCGTTCACCCGAGAAAGCCAGGGCGCTCGTCGAAGCTGGCGCGACCTTGGCCGCGACACCAGGCGACGCCGCTCTCGGGGCAGACGTCGCTTTCTCGATGGTCGCGGACGACGACGCCAGTCGCGCGGTCTGGCTCGGCGAATCCGGCATTTTCGATCGACTCGAACCCCGCTCGTTGGTGATCGAATGCTCTACGTTGTCCCACGCCTGGGTCATGGAACTCTCGAGGCATGCCGCCCAGCGGGATCTCGTCTACATCGATTGTCCCGTGACAGGCTTACCGGCTGCTGCCGCCCAAGGTGCGTTGACCCTGCTGGTGGGTGGAAGCGACGAAGGACTTCGACGAGCAGAACCGTTTCTCGCAGCATTGTCCAGAGAAACGATTCACTTCGGATCAGTGGGCGCAGGTACGGCCTACAAGCTGATCGTGAATCTCCTGGGCGCAGTCGAAATCGCGGCGACCGCCGAGGCGATGGAGACCGCAAAGCGCGCAGGTCTCGATCTAGAACAAGTCGCTGAGGCTTTGGCCAAGGGGGCAGCGGGTTCGTTTCACGTAGGCCGCCAGGCTCGCATCATGGCCGTCGAAGCCCATGCGGAAAATCTCGCCTTCTCCACCGATCTGCGGCGCAAGGATACACGCTACGGCGTGGCTCTATCGCACGGCCTGAACGTCGCCTCTGCATTAGGCGATCTCACCCTCGCTCAATTCGATCACACGTCTGTTCTCGGTTTCGGTGCTGAGAACGAAAGCCACGTGCTCGACGCCGTACGCGACCAGAGCCGAGAAATCGTGAGGGAAGAACCGAACGCGGATTGACGCTTCGTCGTCCAGTCCACCCGGGAGAAACGGTCACCGCCAGCCCCGAGGATTCTCGACCAATTCGGCGCTAAAGGAATCAACCGCTTCGCCGAGCCGCGCGGCGTCTTCCGGAAAACGCCGGATCAGGTTGTGATTCTCCTGATCGAGGTGCACATCGGTCAACGTCGCCTTGTCCCGTCCAGTGTCACCCGTCGAAGCGAGATATTTGAAGCGCGCATTACGCGCGGCCGCTGGCGCACTGCCCCTGATGACCGGGAAATAGAAGAGCAGATCATGCGGACTTGCGTCTTCCTGCTCTCCCGTTAGCAGAGCGCTGAGATCTCGCCCATCGACTACGCGATCCTGGGGCAACGGCACACCGGCCAGTGAAAGCAGCGTCGGGAAGAGATCGATATTCATCGCCATCGCATCACTCACGCGACCCGCGCCAACGCGACCCGGCCAATGGACGATCATCGGGACTTTCTGTCCGCCCTCCAACACATCGCCCTTTCGTCCGCGCAGAAATCCCGGGCTGCCGTTGTAGTCTGCGCCGTTATCGCTCGTGATCAGGACGAGCGTGTCCCGCTCCAGACCCAATCGTTCGATCGCGTCGAGTAATGCGCCCGTGCTGCGATCGAGATCCTCCACGACGTCGCCGTAGATTCCGCCTGGAGACTCACCCGCGTGCTCGGGATCAGCGAAGTGGGGCACGTGGGGAAAGCTGTGAGCGAAGTAGAGAAAAAATGGGCCATCGCGGTTCTCCTCCACGAAGCGGATCGCTTCCTCCGTATAGCGACGCGTGAGGCTGCGCTGGTCGACCCCTTTCATCTCGACATCGCTGTCCTCGTCACGAAAGGCACCCATATTGATGCGCGGAGTTTCATCGCGCAGCTCGATCTGCAAATTTCGGTAGACATGCAGCGGCTGCATGTCGTTACTCGTGAGTACGCCGTAGTAGTCCTGAAAACCAAAATCGTTGGGCAGATGCCCGGGTCTCTCGCCCAGATGCCATTTGCCGATCATGCCCGTGGCGTATCCAGCCGCGCCGAGTACCTCGGGTAGCAAGATCTCGTCCACGGGCAGCTCGTTGCCCACACCGAGCATTTTGCGTGCGGTCGCGATCGGCGAGGCTTCGCTGAAGAACACATGGTTGTGGGTTCGTGATCGCACCGGATAGCGACCCGTCAGCAGCGCCGCCCGCGACGGTGTGCACACCGGAGAGGCCGAGTAAAAGTCGGTCATCCGCAGACCTTCGGCCGCCACCTGGTCGATGCGTGGCGTGCGAATCAGCTTATTGCCGTAGCTCGAAAGGTCGCCCCAGCCGAGGTCGTCGAATAACACAACGACGAAATTGGGAGCGCGCTCGGGATCCGCGAGTTCGATCCCGTCGAGGTAGACCCTTTTTTCTACGAGCCGCTCGCCGCCGAGCGGCTCGTAGAAAAACTCGACCTGAAGCCAGCGAAGCCCGAGGCCGAGAACTGCCACGCTGCTCAGGACGAGAAAGAGTCCGCCGAGCCCTGTCGCCACGCCGCGCATCCAACGCATCCAGCGCATGTCGCTCGCCTCCCCTTACTGCTCAGCGCCCGATGGTGCGCTGGGACGACAAAAATATCCACACTACGAATCGCGACAGCCAGGCCAAGGCTCGATGTGTACAATCAGGGTCTCAATCCTCGAGATTCCAGAAGGAGAGCACACTTGAGTACGCCCGAACGTGAATTTGACGTCATTGTATGGGGAGCGACGGGATTCACGGGGCGACTCACCGCAGAGTACCTACTCGAGCGATACGGTCTCGGCGGCAACCTGCGATGGGCGGTCGGCGGTCGCAGCGCAGCCAAACTCGAAGAGACCCGCAAGGACCTCGCAGCCACGACGGGCATCTCGACCGAATCGCTCCCGACGGTGATCGCCAATGCCGACGACGAGGCCTCGATCCGATCCCTCGCCAGGCGCGCCTCGGTCATCTGTTCCACGGTCGGCCCCTACGCGCTCTACGGGAGCCATCTGGTGGCGGCGTGCGCTGAGTTGGGAACGCATTACTGCGATCTGACCGGAGAAGCCCATTGGATGCGGTGCATGATCGACGCCCACGAAGTGTCCGCCAAAGAGAGTGGCGCGCGCATCGTGTTCACCTGTGGGTTCGACTGCATTCCTTGTGACCTGGGCAGCTTTTTTCTCCAATCCGAGATGAAGTCTCGACACGGCGTTGCGGCCAGCCAGATCAAGTTTCGGGTCAAAGGATTCAAGGGCGGTGCGAGCGGTGGAACCATCGCCAGCATGATCAACATGCTCGAGGAGGCCAGCCACGACGCGGAAGTCATGCGCGTCATGAGAGAACCCTACTCGCTCAACCCAGAAGACGATCAGAACGGACCGGACGGTCCCGAGCCCAGCCTGCCCGCCTATGACAACGACTTCAAGCAATGGACGGCGCCCTTCATGATGGGCGCGGTCGACACCAAGATCGTGCGAAGAACCAACTCACTATTGGGTCACGCCTACGGTCGGGAGTTTCGCTACGACGAAGCGACGCTGACGGGCAGCGGTCCTGCGGGATTCGCGAAGGCCAGCGCGCTCGCCGCATCGACTGCGGCGATGATGGGGGCCATGGCCGTTGGTCCCATTCGGCGAATGGTTGCGTCACGACTCCCCTCCCCGGGCGAAGGTCCGTCCAGAGAGGCCCGTGAGGCCGGCTATTTCGACATCCGCCTGCTGGCTCGCCATCCCCAGGATGAAATCAGGAACCTGTACGGGCGAGTCACTGGCGATCGCGATCCGGGCTACGGGTCGACGTCGAAGATGCTCGCTGAAAGCGCCGTCTGCCTCGCACACGACGACCTCACGAGCGAGCCTGGTATTCTCACTCCCGCCGCAGCCATGGGAGAGGCCCTACTGCTACGACTCCAAAAGAACGCAGGGCTCGATTTCTCGATCGAATCGTAGACGCGGCCAGTCGGCCAAACCGACCCGATCAGCCTTCATTGACCGCTCATTGACTCTTCATTCAATAGGGGTTCTGGTCCGATCACGTCCGGCGTGCGATGATTGGGGTGACGCGACGCGCTCCCGTGATCCCATAGCGTCGTAGTTGTAGTTAAAGGAGCTGCCTGTGCGCCAACTCTCCGGCCTCGACAATAGTTTCCTCGTGATGGAAGCCGGCGGGCAGCTCGGCCACGTCGGTTCGCTTAGTTTCTTCGATCCCGCCGGGCTCGGCGGCCGCAGCTTCAAGGAGGCCCTGCGAACCACCCTCGAAGATCGCCTCCATCTACTCGGGCCCTACCGGCGCCGGCTGGTGGAAGTGCCCCTCGATCTCGATCGTCCGTTCTGGATCGAGGATCCAGATTTCGACCTCGACTTCCACTTTCGACACATCGCCGTTCCGCCGCCGGGTGACGACCATCAGGTTTCCGAACTCGTATCGCGCATTCATGCTCGCGCTCTCGACCGATCAAAGCCCCTCTGGGAGCTCTACGTCATCGAAGGCCTCGCCAACGGGCGGATCGGTCTCTACACGAAAATCCATCACTGCACGATCGATGGCGTTTCGGGTGCCCAAATGACACAGGTGCTGCTCGACCGGGATCCCCACGGCGATGTCGTTCCCCTACCCGACGAACCGTGGCACGCCGATTCGATTCCCGGAACCGGCGAGATGATCGCGCGCGGCGTGGCGGGACTGGTCTCTCAGCCCGGTCGCATCTCGCGCACGGTGTATCGAACCGCGCGCACGCTGTGGGAGAACAACGAAGCAATGGGCGCGATGGCGCGCACACTTGGGATCGATCAAATCCCCCTGGCGGGTGGCTGGCTGCGCGCGCGCGGGCCGCAGATCGACGCCGATCGCATCCCTCAGACGCCTGCGCCACGAACCTCCTTCAACCGTTCGATTACTTCGCATCGCCGCTTCTCCTTCTTCAGCATGTCACTGCCGCGATTCAAGGCGGTCAAGAGCAGGCTGGGCGTGACCTTGAATGACGTCGTGATGGCGGTCTCCGGCGCTGCGCTACGCAGCTATCTGCAGGAACGCGGTGAGCTACCTGTGGATCCCCTGATCGCGATGATCCCGGTCTCGGTACGCAATGAGTCCGAAAAGAACGAATATGCGAACAGGGTGACGAGCATCCTCGGGGAGTTGGCCACGGATGAGGCCGACCCGATCGCGCGGATCCAGCGCATTCACCGAGCCATGGCCGAATCCAAACGCATGCAGCAGGCTATGCCGGCTACGATGCTGACGGACTGGACCGAGATCGCGACGCCGCTACTTCTGGCCCAGGCGGCGCGTATCGCAGCACGCACCAAGATTCTCGACCGCATGAACCCGCCCTTCAACGTGATCATCTCGAACGTTCCGGGGCCCCGGGAGTCCCTCTACTGTGGGGGCGCGGAGATGGAGACCTACTATCCCGTCTCGGCTGTGGCCGAGGGTCAGGGGCTCAACATAACCGTCATCAGCTATCGCGATCACCTCGACTTCGGCCTGATCGCCTGTCGCGAACTCGTACCCGATGTGTGGAAATTCAAGGAACTCTTCGCCGAAGGTCTCGAGGAGCTCGAGAAGGCGGCGGAGGCTCACGAGACCGCTCAGTAACCAGCCCGTCCGTTCCACGTCGCCTCGCACACGGGAACCTCTCGAGCAAGAAGAGCGGCGCGGACCCGATCGAACCAGTCCCGCAAGAACACACATATTTCGGAGACGGCAGCGACTATGTCTCTAAAATTTTCAGTTCCATACAAGGAGTCCTCCGTGACACGCTCGATCGCAATGGCAGCCATTCTATTCACTCTCGTAGCCAGTTCATCCGGCTGTACATGGGTCGCTCTCGCACCCGATGCGGGAGACGTCCACGTCGGCACGAGCGATACGATCGCAGGATGCACCCGAGTTGGAACGACTAAAACGCGCACGAAGCTCAAGGTCGGTTTCTTCGCACGCGGCGATGAAAAGGTGGCCAAAGAGCTGGCGACGCTGGCGCGCAACGACGCGCCCGAACTCGGTGGGAACACTGTCGTTGCAGACGGACCCGTCGACGCCAACGGGACCCAACGCTTCTCGGTCTACGATTGCCCCTCCGACCCTGAACCGACTCCTTAGGCGCGCGGCGTAGGCACTGAGATCGTACGGGCCAGGAAACGAGAGACTGCCGCTGCGCGCACACGTAAAGGATAAGCGTCGATCCGTACCCAGCTCAGGAAAAGCGAGTACCAGATCCCGACGACGACCTCGACGAGCGTTTCGATGTCCTCGTCGTCGCGAACCTCGGCAGTCGCCAATCCGTCATCCAGAAATTTTCGAAACGAAAGTCGAATGCGCCGATCATCGGCGTCCGCAGTTTCGGGAATCGATAGCGCCAGCATTGCGCTGATCATCTCGCGGGTTTGTGGGCCCATCGATTCAGCGTTCGCGGCGGTCGTATCGAAGAGAATCACCAGTCGCTCCGCGAACGAACCCGGCAGTTTGCTGACCTCCTCGACATTCTCGAAGAGCCGACCCAACGCACGGCCCGATACCTCTCGCAGCAGGTCGAGCTTCGACGGGAAGTGCTGAAAGAGCGTCCCGTAGGCAATGTCGGCGCGCTCCGCGATCTCGGTCACGGTCGATGCCTCGTAGCCCTGTGTCTCGAAGAGCGAGAAGGCCGTTTCGACGATCCGTTCACGAATCTCGAGGCGTCGGCGTTCGCGCCGGCTCGGCTGCTCTTCGACCATCGCGATCAGACCCCAACTCGAATATCCGAGAGCTCCGGACCGATCTTCTCTGCGATGGGAGTGAGCTGATCCAAATCGAAACCATAAACTTCCGCTGCGTTGGTCCCGAGCAGTGCGCGGGTTTCCTCTTCGGGATAGCTCCCGAACGTTTCGCGCAGCGCGTTCATCGTATTGGGCCACGTGCCTTCGAGATGTGGGTAATCCGAGCCCCACATCAGCTTGTCGAGACCGATCTTGTGGCGATCCCTGCCTTCGTGAGACGGTAGAAACGAAGCGCCAATGAAGCACTGGCGAGCAAAATACTCACTCGGCCGAAGCGACAAATCCTTGGTGAAGTGGCGGAAGATGGGATGGTCGGCTTTGAACTCCAACACACGCAAGGTTTCGAGGATCCATGAACACCCCGTTTCTGTCAGAATGTATTTGAGCTTCGGATGCCTCTCGAACGCGCCGGACCACATCAGCGCCGTGAACGGCCGGTGCGCCCACATATCCACCTCGCTGATGTACATGGCCGTCGCTGCGGGAACGTCGCCATAGTCGGGCGACCAACCCGAATGTGACTGCAGCGGCAGATCCAACTCATCGCAGACTGCCCAGAGTGGCTCGTAGCGCGGATGATGATAGAAAGGATGCGTGCCGGTACTCGACGGCAACAACACGCCACCCCAGAGTCCAATCTCTTTTGCGTTGCGAATCTCCTGCACGGTCACGTCAATATCATCGACGTTGACCAAGGCCACGCCCGCGTGTCGTCCCGGGTTTTCCTTGCAAAGGTCCGCGAGCCAGCGATTGTACGCGCGATTGCCTTCGAGATTGAGTTCCGGGGAGACCGGGTGCCGGTATTGCATCAATCCGGCACCGAAAGGAGCCATCTGGGGAAATATGACCTCGCCCGCAATCCCGTCCGCCTCGAGTTCCGCTAGCCGGACGGTCGCATCGAACTCCCCTCGACGCGGCGCGAATGGACTCGTTTCGTCGGTTAGCATCGCGAGCATTTCATCGTCATCGGGCCGCGTGCCCGGCGTGGTCATCGCCTTCATGCGGCCACCGCCTTCCCCTGCTTGCTCGGCGTAGGCGTCGACGGCCTCCTGATCGAAGAAAGTACCGGCCCGCAACATCATCTCACGCGCATAGCCAAGCCACCACTGCGTCGCGTCCTCATGGAATTTCTTCGGCATGTAGGCTTCGTAGGCAGCGGGAAGCGCACCGGCGTGACAGTCAGAGCTAATAAGTAACACTCTAGACATCATCTACTCCTCCTGATTCGAGAGCGCGAAGGTCAAATGTCAAAGGTCAGCTCAATCCCATTTGCTGAAGCTCGATTGGGCATTCGCCTCTCGCCAGCTTTGCCGCTCGTGCGTTGAGCGTCGCCTCCATCGACTCTCGATCGATCATGATCACGAAATCCTCGTTGCGGATGCCTCGAAGTGCGAACTGCGCGAGCTCATCGAGATCTTGTACCGGGAGATCAAAGCCCGCCTTCTTCGCGCCCTCCATGAACACGTCGAAGGTGGTTTCCCGCGCCACATCGACCTCTTCGCTTCGCGCCAGCTGCTGCGGACGATTCCGCTTCGTCGTCCAGATACCCGTGTTGAGCATCCCTCCGGACGGATAGAAGATCGCTGCGCGCAGCTTCGTACCTCGGCCAATGAGCTGCGCCGCCAAACACTCGGTCATGGTCGAAACGGCGGCTTTGCTCGAGGCGTAGACGACCTGTTGTGCGAGCGGCGATATTCCGCCGTCGCCGGACGACGTGTTCAGTACGAAGCCCTCTTCGCCAGATGCAATCATGCGCGGTATGAACGCCTGAACGCCATGTGCGACGCCAGCGACATTGACACCATGCACCCATTGGAAGTCGCTCGACTCTGTCTCCCACAGATCGAGGTTGGGCGCGGCGACGCCCGCATTGTTACAAAGAATGTGACACGCGCCGTGGGCGTCATAAACCCGATCGGCCAGGGTCCTCACCGAGTTCGCATCCGAAACATCGGTTACCACGCCCATCACATCGCCGCCGAGGTCCTCGACGGCGGCCTTCAACGCAGGCTCCTCGACGTCAGCAATGACGACCTTCATACCCTCGCCAAGAAAGGCCTTGGACAGGGCTTTGCCTATTCCGCTGGCGCCACCCGTGACGACCGCAACTCGATCTCGAAGATCCTTCATCACCACCTCTCCCGTTTTCTCTATCAATGGATGACTTGTATCATATTTTGACATCCGTTCGCATTATCGATCTCTGACAGCCTCCCGGCAGACCGAACCCAAGTCGAGTTGCCTGAGCCGGAAATTATTTTAAAAGGGTATTTTTTAATTAAACCATGGTATTAATGCCAGCCATGAAGAACGAAGCTTCCACCTCGACGACATACACGGCCTTCCGCGGCCACGCCCAGATCGCCAGCGGCTCGCTCAAGGACGTTGCGATGTCGCTCCGAACGATTGCCGATTCGGGAGATTCGAGCCTCGTCCTGATCTTCGACGATGCGAAGGGCGGGCAGATCGATATCGATCTTGGCGGCTCCATGGAGGAGGTCGCCCGTCGCTTTGGGGGTGAGGTCGGAGATCCGCTGACTGATTCGACTCGTCGACGCGGGCCGGGTCGCCCAAAACTCGGCGTCGTCGGTCGCGAGGTGACCTTGCTGCCTCGCCATTGGGCATGGCTACAGACTCAACGTGGGGGACCCTCGGCGACGTTGCGGCGACTGGTCGACGAGGCTCGCTCGATCAGCGGCGACCGCGACGAGCTTCGTCAGGCCCAGGATGCGATCAACCGTTTCATCTCTGCGACCGCCGGAGATCTGCCCGGTTTCGAAGAAGCGAACCGGGCCCTGTACCGCGGAGACCACGACCGTTTCGAGAAAAAAAGTCGGCGATGGCCACCGGACCTCCGTCGCTACATCGAGCATTGGGCCGGATCCGCCTTTCGATTCGCGAACGAGACCTAGCACGTCGGGTTGGCTACGACGGCGCCAACGCGCCTGTCTCTCCAGAAGACAGGCGCAAACCATTACCCCCAACGGCCACCAACGCGGATATGAGCAGCGGACCGATCAGATCTCCGGTTGCCACAGAGCCTCCCTCGTCCGAGCCGGCCCACTCTCTCGCGCCGCGTGATATCATGACCGGCCCTAGACCATGAACGACTCACCAAAGGAGAAGCAAATTGGAAATCGAAGGCGGATGTTACTGCGGCGCGGTGCGCTTCAAGGCCGAAGGCGATGCACTCTTCAAGGGCCAGTGCCATTGTCGCGAATGTCAGTATGGATCGGGCGGTGGTCCCAACTACGTCATGGGACTCCCGGAAACCGGATTCAGTTACACCAAGGGGCAACCCAAGGGCTTCTCGCGTAGCGATCTCGACAACCCGGTGACCCGCGAATTCTGCGGGGACTGTGGCACCCAGATTCTCGCCAAGTCGCCGGCCATGGCGGGCGCAGTGATGCTAAAGGTGGGCACGTTGGACGATCCGAGTATCTATGGCGCACCGCAGATGGCGATCTTCACAATCGACAAACAGAGCTTTCACCATATTCCTGAGAGCCTGCCGTCTTTCGAACGAACACCGGGCTAGGCAACGCGGATCGGATCGATCGCGCCCGATCACATATCGCGGTCTTGAAGCCATCCCGCAATCAGGTCGGCGATCCCGTCCCTCGCGTCGGTGGGTCGTTCCAGATAGTGGTCTCCCGCAATGAACTCGAGCGTTTTGTCTTTTGCGGCGAGATTATCGTGGATGGTGTGCGCATCGATGGGAAAAACGCCGGCGTCTCCCATACTTTGAATCACCAGCGAGGGAACCGTGATGCGTTCGAGATGAGGAATCCCCCGACACTGCGAATGCTCGAGACTCCACATCGAGAGCCAGGTTCGGATGGTATTCGAGGTTCCGATTCCAAAGGGGCTGTAGTTGAAGAACTTCGGGGGCCCCAGGTAGCAGACCCCGACCTCCCGATCGTTCGGATCGAGACTCGGATCGAGATAGCGCAGATCGGCCCAGGCCCTATTCAGATTGAACATCCGGTCGAAGCAACCTGCGTTGCGCACACGGTCCAACTCTTCGAGTGCCCACGCCGTGATCCGATGATTCCGCGCCACTTGCGCAGCGCGATAACGTTCAACGAATTCAGCCGAGTACGGCGGACCATTGTCCGGGTTGTACATATCGAGTGACGGATCTACCGAAGTCGGATCACTTTCATCGGTCACCGACGGATCGAACCAGTTCGTCAACACTTCCGGCCGACCGGGATGGGCATTGGTCGACACATAGTAGTCGCAGGGCAACAACTCCATCGCTGCATCGGATACCGACGTGCCGAGCAACGGCATCAAATTCGGCTCGGTCGCCTGTGACTGATAGGCAGCCATCAACGAACCGCCGCCGGAGTTGCCGAGCAACACGACCTTCTCGACCCCGGCCTCTTCGCGAAGCCAGCGCACGCCGACACCGATATCGACGAGCGCATGATCGAGGTTGAAATAGGGCTCTGCACCTCGGTATCGAGTATTCCAGCCAAGGAAGCCGTAGCCTCGCGCGGCCATCAGCTCGCCCATGTAGTGCTCGGAGAAATCCACATTGTAGTGAGTGGCAATGAAGGCCACTCTCGGCCGCGTCCCCTTCGCAAAATGATAGAGACCCTGCGTGGGCATATAACCCGCGCCGTTTCGTTTTGCCGTGGGTGACGCAAGTGAGACAAAACTTCTTTCGACGAGAAGATCAACAGACGCCACGGGAAGATTCTCCTTGTTCTCGATGCCAGCTCGACGAAACTCGTCCACGTTTTCGAATGCGCTGGTGTCCGCGGCGGGCGTTCGCTCGCTCTAGACCGACTTCCCGATGGATTTTTCCTTGCGTGTCGCTTCTTCAATCTCGGACGGGGGTAGGCGCAGCAATCGAAGCGCCTCTTCCTCGGTCTGATCGAATTCTTCCATGTCGGTCGTCACGCAGAATTCGACCATGATTCCGTTGGGATCGAGCATGTAGATGGACGTGCACCATCCATGGTCGATTTGCAGGATGTCCGGTATTCCACGCTCGTGCAATTGCTTCGTCATGACTTCGAGCTCTTCGAGCGTGTCGAGTCGAAAGGCGACGTGGTTCGCCCAGGGCGGAAGTCCGAGTCCGGACGAGATCTCGGTTTTGAAGTCCGGTTCCTCACCGACGCCTTCGAGCTGAAAGAATGCGATCGCTTCGCCCGCGCCCATCCCGAAGAAGAAGTGCCGGAAATAGCCGTCTCCTTGTCGGTGATTCTCTGCATGAAGCAGCCGCATGCCCAGTTTCTGGGTATAGAACTCGTAGGTTGCTTCCACGTCGCGCGTCGAAAAGGCTATGTGATGAACACTCTTCGAATGCACTGGCGTTGAATCGGACATGGCGGGACCTTCCTCTTTGCCGAGATCGTTTCTATATCGGTGGCTTCTCGAGTCCTCAATCGTTACATGAATACTCCTTCAGTGTAAAGTGACGTTACATTCATCTTTCAAGGGGGGGGCTGCATGCGTCGAGTACTCTTCCCAATCGTCATTCTCGTCCTCCTTGCATTCGGGGGTCTCTACGTAGCCGGCAGCGGATGGCTCGGGGACATCATCACGGCGGGGTCGATCGAGGGTTCGGCTCTTCCGCAGGATGCGATCGATGAAAGGGACGAGCGCACCAACAGAACGGTCGAAGCGCTCGGCTTGGATTCGAGCGAGCAGATCCTCTTCGGCGATCTGCACGTCCATTCGGGATTCTCGCTCGATGCGTACGTGGGATCGCTGCCTCTC
>JAQBEG010000375.1:0-3072 GCA_032123985.1 Deltaproteobacteria bacterium | reverse complement strand
AGACCGGCCATTCGATCACGCCGCGCGAATTGCGCTCGCTCGAGCGCGAGCCAGTCGCGGGGACACGAAGAGCGCGATCGAGGAGCTCGCGCGAGCCATCGAGGTGGCGCCGGCCCACGCTGGTCTGCGTGCGGAACTCGGCCGTCAGCTGATCGCCACTGGGCAGGATACCGAGGCGCTCAAGGCCTACGCTGCTCTGCTGGACGCGCTCGAACTAGGTTCGATCTCGCTTCGACCGGGGTCGCCCGATTGAGCGGCTCCGCACTCGACACGCCGATGATGCGGCAGTTTTTGAGCGTGAAGGAACAATATCCCGACGCGGTCGTCTTCTATCGAATGGGCGATTTCTACGAGATGTTTCTTCACGACGCCGAACTCGTGGCTCCGCTTCTCGACATCACACTGACAACTCGAGACAAGGGCAAGCCCGACGGGGTCCCGATGTGTGGCGTGCCGGTGCACGCGGCGGACGCCCATATCAAGCGCCTGGCCTCGCTGGGCCATCGCATTGCTATCTGCGAACAGATCGAGGATCCCAAGGAAACGGGCGGCAAACGGCTCGTACGTCGCGCGGTCGTAGAAGTCGTGACGCCCGGCCTGGTCGGCGATCCGGCAGGACTGGATGCCCGCGCGGTCGTAGCCGTGGCAGCTGTCTACTTCGAGGCATCGACCGGCGCCTTTGGGTTGGCGGTGCTGGATGCCTCAACGGGGGATTTCCGGGCGACCGAGTTCAATGCGCGTTCGACGGCCAAGCTAGAGCTGGCCTCCGAGACGCTTCCAGACGCACTCGTTCAGGAGTTGGCGCGGGTGGGTCCGCGCGAGCTACTTCTGCCCGGAGACAGGGCAGAAGCAGCCTCGGGCCTTTTGGAAGATTTATTCGAGGACCTGTCGATCCGGGCGCTGTCCCGAAGCGGATTCGAGCCAATGCCCGGCGTCGAGAACTGGCCTGGCGATTTCATGGATCGGAACGATCCGGCGTCGCGCGCCGCGATCGCTCTGGCGAATTACCTGGCCGAGAACCAGCCGTACTCCGTCGACAATCCGCCCCGACTGCGGCGCTATCAAATCACGGACACTGTCGTACTGGACGCCGCGACGCGTCGACATCTCGAACTGCACGAGAACAGCGAAGACCGTGGAAGGTCCGGGACACTCATCGCCGAGCTCGACGCAACGACTTGCGCGCTGGGTGCTCGCCGACTCTCGCATTGGCTCTCCTACCCTTTGCTATCGCCCGACGAGATCAGAGCTCGTCAGAACGCCGTGGAGTTGCTCGCCACACAGGATCGCGTTCGCGCGCGATTGCGGGAAGCGATGGGGCGCGTTCGTGATCTAGATCGTCTGCTCTCGAAAGCCTCGCGGCCCGGCGCGGTTCCGAGGGACCTCGGTGCATTGCGAGCCTCATTGCAGGCGCTGCCCGAAGTCGTGGCAGCGGCTCAGTCTCATGATGGAGCAGATTTGAATGAAGCCATTCTGCTCGGCAATCAGCCCGAAGACCGCATATCTCTCGACGTGCCGATCCCTCTCCCCGAGCTGACCGCTCTACTCGAGGATGGCTTGATCGACGATCCGCCGGTAATCGCACGCGGCTCGCGTGGCGCGAATGAGACGGGTTATATCCGAGAGGGTTACCGCAGTGAACTCGACGTACTTCGCGAGAGCGCGATCAAGGGACGCGAATGGATCGCGGGACTCGAGGCGGCAGAGCGCGAGCGCAGCGGAATCGCGACGCTCAAAGTTCGCTTCCATCCCGTCCACGGGTATTCGCTCGAAGTAGGGAAGGCTCATCTCTCGAAGGTTCCAGCGGACTTCGAACGCAAACAAACGCTGGCAAGCGTCGAGCGCTACACGACCGAAGCACTCCGTGAAGTCGAATCGAAGGTCATGGGCGCGAACGAACGAGCCGCCAAATTGGAACGCGAGATCTTCGAATCCCTTCGAGATGCTGTTTGTCAGGAATCCAATGCGATCCGCGAAGCCGCGGATCGTGTTGCGACGTTGGATGCGCTGGCATCGCTGGCCGAAGTGGCGCGCCGAAACCGCTGGGTTCGTCCCGATGTCGATGACAGCGAGAGCCTCGAGATCAAAGGCGGTCGCCATCCGGTCGTCGAGTCGGTACTGGGGCGACAAGGATCGGACGGGTTCGTACCGAACGACACAAAACTCGATCCGTCGGGTCAACAGATCCTGTTGTTGACCGGCCCGAACATGTCCGGCAAGAGCACCTATCTCCGGCAGGTCGCCCTCGTCGTGCTGATGGCACAGATGGGCAGCTTCGTGCCCGCTGAGTCAGCGCGCGTCGGCGTCGTCGATCGCGTCTTCACGCGAGTCGGCGCGTCGGATCGCTTGTCCCGAGGAGAGTCGACCTTCATGGTCGAGATGCGGGAGACGGCAGACATCCTTAGACAGGCATCGCGGAGAAGTCTCGTCATTCTCGACGAGATCGGACGGGGCACGTCGACCTTCGATGGCCTCTCGATCGCGTGGGCCGTTGCCGAGTACCTTCACGACACCAAAGGAGTCGAAGCGCGGACGCTATTCGCGACGCACTATCACGAACTCGTCGCCCTGGCGGACTCCAAAACGCGAATTCGCAACGCGCATTTCGAAGTGCGGGAGTGGAACGAGGAAGTCATTTTCCTGAGGCAGCTCGTAGAAGGAGGAGCCAGCCGATCCTATGGCATTCAAGTCGCGCGATTGGCCGGCCTACCACAGAGTTTGATCGATCGGGCGAGATCGATTCTGATGGATCTCGAAGCCGGCCATCTTCCCGGCGGACACGCAAAGCCCCTCGCGGGCTCAACAGCGGGGCAGCTCACGCTTGCATTGCGGCCGCAGCGTTCTCGGAAAGAGGATGCCGAGGCCGAATTCCTCCGGGCATTCAGAGCGCTCGATCCGAACGAGATGACACCGATCGACGCGCTCACCTGGCTAGCGAAGAGTCGCGAGTACCTCCACGCCGAAACCGAGGTTGACGGTGCAGAGGACGAGACATGAAGCGACGCTCCCGATTGCTCTTGCTCGTGCTGCTCTTGCCAGTCCTGATGGGAGTCGAGAGGCCGCCCGGGCTAG
>JAQBEG010000374.1:0-7355 GCA_032123985.1 Deltaproteobacteria bacterium | reverse complement strand
TTGAATTCATTGATGTTTACGAGGTTTACCGTGCGTAGAGGTGCGTGACGAACACTTAGGTCAACTTTAGGTCAACTCCGAAAAGCAGCTGCGCAAGGACATCCTTTCCAGCGCTGAAGCCCGCAGCACGGCGATTCTTGTGCCTTCGAACGAACCTACAAGCCCGGACGTATACGCAGCGAAACGCGCTACATAGCAGCGCGTAAAGTAGACCTTCGCACCGCTCCATAGATCGGATTCCGAATAAAAATTTGATGATTAGCTACCAGAACCGCGGTGCCGATATGCAGCAGAATCTGCTGCCTTCGAGGTCGAGGTGCCGCAGCCTATATCGTAGTTAAGCAGCATCCACCGGAGGCAAAGCTCATGACATTCGCACTGAAAATCTTTGTATCGGCGATCGTGATTAGCTTTGCGTCGTGGTTGTCAGGACGATTCCCATCACTTGCTGGCTTCGTTGTTGCTCTCCCCTTGGCGACAATGCTCGTTCTTCCATTTTCGTATGCAGAACATGGGAATGCTGAGAACTCAATTCTCCTGGCCAAAAGTGTTTTTCTCGCCGTCCCCGTCAGCCTGGCATTTTTCGTTCCCTTTCTATTGGCGGGTCGCTTCTCTCTTTCCTTCTGGGGCGCCTATGCGTGCGGCTGTCTCGCCCTCATACTTGGCTTCTTCCTTCACAAAGCGATCGTGAACTCGTTGATTTTGTAGAATGGGCGCTGCCTAACAACCGCCTGAATCACAATCCGACCAAGAGCCCACAATACTTCCCCCGGTGAGAAGGTAGGGGTCATCCAGAGCTCGATCTTGACCTGCGTGCTTCATGAGATCGTTCAGCTCTCACCGCCCATGCGGCGAATACGGAGGTTCCCCTTCGCCTGGTCCGCACCCATGATCGCGATCAACGGCGTCGTGGGCGGACTCGGCTGGTCCGCTTCTTCGGGCTTGCGACAACGCTCACCCGCCTATTCCTCATGCTCCCAGAGCTTGTTGAACAGTGTGGCGAAGCCGTCAAGGTGGACCGCGTAGTCTCCGAACCGGTCAGGCCGCAAAGGGACGAGAGCGCTCAGTGTCTCACCTTTGAGCAGCTGGTCAACTAAACCGCCGGGCTCGACGATTCCTGACCGCGGGTTCGTGCCGTCGACCGGGAACGACGCATCTGGAAAGCGGGGATTGAACCCCCGTCCCCATCCCTGCCCCAATGCCGACCTTGGTGAAATTGACGGATTCCGGTCAACGCGAACGTACGTAAGAATTCCTGCGCCTGCGCGGGCAGTTCGAACCTGTTCGTGGGACGGAACGACATAGATGACGAGTTGGTCTTGAACACGCCGAAAGCAGAATCTCGCATTCTTGGTCTCGGTTTCATTGGATGTCGCACATAGTACATGCGTGTGCTGACCTCTTAGGAGAGTCTCATCGCTGTAGAGTGCCCAAGGGGAGCCTGCATCTGCGTCAGGAAGGTGCTCCTTATGACCCCATTCGGCAGGCGGTTGAGGCGTTGTCACACAGCCCCCTGCGTGGAGCGCCAAGAGAAGTGTCAGCCACTTGAGATTCTTCATCCATTGACTCCCGACGCTTCTCCCCAACCGTTCGACCGAAACTGCGTCGTCCAACCGCCAGAGGGGATTCATTGTTGAATGCCGTTTTCGGAGATGCCGACTAACCATCAATTCTTCTCTCGGTTTCACCGGAATGCAGCAGCCGATAGAGCGCGGGTAGAACGAGAAGCGTGAGCAGCGTCGAAGAAACAATTCCGCCAATCACGACCGTTGCCAGCGGCCGCTGCACTTCCGAACCGATTCCGGTGTTGAGCGCCATTGGCACAAAGCCAAGGGCTGCCACCAGTGCGGTCATGAGCACTGGCCTCACGCGGCTGACCGCTCCGTCCACGATCGCTTCCTCCAGCGGTCGCCCGTGTACGCGTAGGTCCCGGATGAAGGCCACCATCACCAGCCCGTTCAGCACCGCGATACCGGACAGAGCGATGAAACCGACGCCGGCCGAGATGGAGAATGGGATACCGCGAAACATCAACGCCAACACGCCGCCGGTGAGCGCAAGCGGAACCCCTGAAAAAATCGCGGCGGCATCTCGTACCGACTGCAACGCCAAGATGAGAAGCCCAATGATGAGACAGAGCGTGAGCGGCACGACAATCGCCAATCGATTCGATGCCGACTCCAGTTGCTCGAAGGTGCCCCCGTATTCGACCCAATAGCCGGGCGGAATCTCGACGCGCTCCTCCACAGCTCGCTTGACGTCCCCGACAAAGGAACCGAGGTCGCGGCCACGAACATTCGCCCCGACGACGACGCGGCGCTTTCCGTTCTCGCGATAGACCTGGTTGTAGCCGCTCGCGACGCTCACAGTTGCAAGTTCCCCGAGCGGTACATACCCGCCGCCGTTTAGAGAAACCGGAAGCACCGACAATCGGTCCGTATCCGCACGGAGTTCTTCGGAAAGCCGAACCACGATGTCCGACCTACGGTCGCCTTCATACATCTGTCCAGCGACCGTTCCGCCGAGCGAGGTGGAAACGAGGTCTTGGAGCTCTGCAATGGAGACGCCGTAGCGCCCGAGCGCTTCTCGATTGGGCGAAATAGTTAGAACGGGAAGTCCGGTGGTTTGCTCGACTGCGACGTCGGCAGCGCCTGGCACCGCCGAAATCGCCTTCTCGATTTCATCGCCCACCTTGATGAGCAGGTCGAAGTCGTCGCCGAACACCTTCACCGCAAGCTCGGCGCGAACGCCGGCCAGCAGCTCGTTGAATCGCATCTGAATCGGTTGCAGGAACTCGTAGCGGTTGCCCGGAATCGGGGTAACCTTCGCCTCGAGCTCTGCCACGAACTGCGATTTCGGCTTTCGCGGGTCCGGCCACTCATCTCGTGGTTTCAAAATAATGAAGTTGTCCGCCACACTCGGCGGCACCGCGTCGGTTGCGACCTCCGCGGTCCCGAGCTTCGCAAAGACGCGCTCTACTTCAGGAAGTTCTCGAATCTTCTCCTCTAAGCTTTCCTGCAGCCGAATCGCTTGTTCGAGCGAGGTTCCCGGAATCCGGAGCGCGTGCATTGCGATATCGCCCTCGTCCAGGTTCGGCACGAACTCCGCGCCGAGGCGCGTTGCCAGCGCACCGCTGACCGCAACCCACACGACTGCGACTGCAATCACCGCCCATCGCCACCGTAGGACCGAAGACAGAATCGGCCGGTAGGCCGTCCGAACGGTACTGATGATGACGTTCTCCTTCTCCTGCACCGGCTTGCGAAAAAGGAGGACGACGCAAGCAGGCACGAAGGTCACGGAGAGAACCATGGCGCTCACCAGCGCAATGACGACCGTCATCGCCATGGGATGGAACATCTTCCCTTCGACACCGGTGAGGGCAAAGATTGGGATGTAAACGACCGTGATGATGACGACGCCGAAGAGTGCGGGGCGAATGACCTCGCGGGTCGCCTCGAACACGAGCGTGACCCGATCAGAGAGTTTCTCTGCTCCCTTGCCTGCCTCACCTAGCCTGCGCAGGCAGTTCTCGACGATAATCACCGCCCCATCCACGATGAGGCCGAAGTCGAGTGCGCCAAGACTCATCAGGTTCGCACTCACGTTCGTCTGCACCATCCCGGTGATGGTCATGAGCATCGCGACGGGAATTACCGCAGCCGTGAGCAGAGCGGCTCGCAGATTCCCAAGGAGCAGGAGCAGGACGACGACGACAAGTAGCGCCCCCTCGAGGAGGTTCTTCTGCACCGTCGCAAGCGTCTTGTCGACCAAGCCTGTGCGGTCGTAGACCGCCGTCGCGCTGATGCCTGATGGAAGACTTGCCTGCACTTCTTCCAGCTTTTCCGCGACCGCCTTCGACACCGTGCGGCTGTTCTCGCCAATCAGCATGAACACGGTGCTCATCACAACTTCGTGACCGTTCTGCGTTGCCGCGCCTGAGCGCAGCTCGTGCCCCACGCCCACGCTTGCCACATCTCGGACGCGAATCGGAACGCCTTCACTTTGTCTAACTACGATATCGGCCAGTTCGTCATAGGTGCCTGCCTGGCCCGAGACGCGCATCAGCCACTGCTCGCCGTTGTGGTCGATAAAGCCAGCTCCGCGATTCTCGTTATTGTCTCGAAGCGCGCTCACCAAGTCGGAATGCGTGATGCCGAAGGCGAGTAGCTTCGCCGGCTCCGGGGCGACAACGATTTGCTTCTTGTAGCCACCGATGGGATTCACTTCGACCACGCCCGGAACGCGAAGCAATTGCGGTCTGATGACCCAGTCGTGAACTGAGCGCAGGTCTGTTGGCGTGACGGGCGTGCCGTCGGCGTTTTGTGCACCCGGCTCCGCATCAACGGTAAACATGAATATTTCGCCGAGCCCGGTGGCTGTCGGACCGAGTGTTGGCTCAAGCGATGGCGGAAGGTCAGACTTGGCCTCACTTAGCCGCTCTCCCACTTGCTGTCGCGCGAAATAGACGTCGGTGCCCTCTTGGAAGACAACCGTGACCTGCGACAAGCCGTAGCGCGAAACCGAGCGCGTGAAGGCGAGCTGCGAAAGACCCGCCATCGCGGTTTCCACAGGGAAGCTCACCCGCTGTTCGACCTCGAGCGGCGTGTAACCGGGTGCCTCCGTATTGACCACCACCTGGATGTTCGTGATGTCCGGAACCGCATCGATGGGGAGTCGAGTGAAGTTCCAAGCACCGAGGCCAGCGACGAGCACGACAACCGATAGCACGAGGCCTCGGTTGGTGACGGAGAATTTGAGAATGGCGTCTAGCATTGTGAGCCCCTAGTGGTCATGCGAAGCGCCAGACTTTTCGATGTCGGCTTTGATGACATAACTGTTCGCAACGACGTAACGAGTGCCGGGCGCAAGCCCGCCGAGAACCTCCGCCCACTCTCCAGCCTGTCGGCCGAGGTCGAGCATTCGCACTTCGTATTCTTCTCCGACCTGTGCGTAGACGACGGTGAAATCACGAAAGGCCTGAAGCCCCTTTCTCTTCACCGCAAGCGGCACCGAGTGCTCGCCGACAGTCACTTCTGCAGTGACAAACGTGCCTGGAAGCAGCATCCCATCGGGATTCTCGAGCACAACGCGGACGACAACGGACTGGTCCGGTCGTGCCAGCACTTCGAGCGCCGAAATCTCGCCTTCGACGGCTTCGCCACCGGCTGCGGGAGCAATCGACACTGGACTGCCGACCTGCACTCCTTCGCGCTGGCCAGGAAACACCGACAGCTCGGCCCAGACCGACGAAGTGTCTGTGATGGTGAGGAGCAGCCGACCGCGCGTATGTTCTCCAGGATTCGCGTCGCGCTGCGTGATGACGCCGCCGATCGGTGCCACAATGGAATAGGCATTCAGACTCTCATCGCTCTCAACAGTGAGAAGCCTGTCACCTTTCGAAACGGTGGAGCCAATTTCGGCATGCGCCGTGCGAACTACACCATCAAAGCGCGCCCGTATCTCTCGAACTCGTTCGGGATTAGCGCGAATTCGCCCGTAGAGTGTCAGGCGGTCCTTCAGGACTGCACTTCCCGCCACCTCCGTTTCTACCCCGAGGCTCTCGGCGATTTCCGCCCCGATGCGCGTGCGACCCTCGAAATTGTCGTAATCCCAGCGGTACTTCTTCCCGGCATGCACCGCTTCGATCGACACTTGGAATGAGTGCGGCTCGTAAATAACACCGTCACCTTTCAGAAATTCTCCACTAGGGGAGAAAGAAATCTCGTCGCTTCGTCCGCCAAGCCGTGAGAGCTTCACCTTGAGTGCGACGTCGGATGCGGCAACAGGCTCTCCGCCCTTCCTGGCCCACGCGTGAAACTCCGGCGGCACACCCCGCTCAAAAATGGCGAGCTCGAGTTCGAAGTCCTCGGAGGTGAGAAGCCGCCCGCCGTTTGGCCCTTTGGCTTCCTCAACTGCAGCCTCTTCCCCATGCGATGTAGCCGCTCCTCCATGGCGAGAGTCGGAGCCGCTGCAAGCCACGAGGACAAGTCCCGCCACTCCAACCAATAAAAATGCAATTCGAGCGTTCATTGTCCACCTCATGATTTCGTCACCCGCTCTCCTGTGAGACGCTCAAGCGCGATGACGAGGCGATGGGCACCCGTACTCGCCTCGACCAGTTCGTTTCTTGCTTCTAGAAGGTCCGCTTGCACAGAGCGCCACTCGAAATAGCTGTAGCGGCCTTTCTCGTACCCCCGACGAGTCTCATCGAGTGCCTTTGCAAGTCGCGGAATCACGTCATCGCGGAGGGTGCTCGCACGATGCAGGTGGTGTTGGAGCTCCTCGTAGACCTCGAAAAGCGCCGTATGCACACGAATACGCATCGCTTCTGCGTCCGCGCGTGTTCGCGACAGTGCCGCTCGCGATTCGGTTACCCGGCCTTGGTTTCGGTTGAGGACAGGAAGCGCAATCGTCACCCCGGCAACGACCGCGAAGTCGTCTGTCGCCTCATAACGGCGCACGCCAACGCTCGGGCGCAGCGTGGGCCACCGCTTCGCCTCTGCGAGGCGCACGTTCGCTTGGGCCACGCGCGCCTCCGACACAAATCGAGTAAGTCGTGGATTCTGATCAATGCGCTCCTCGAGAGTCGCGAATGGTTCGGTCGTTGGAACTGTGAGAAGCTCGCCCGACACACGCGAAAATCCGGGCTCCAGCTCGCCCCACTGCGTGGCGAGTCGGTGGTAGGCGATGGTCAGCTCGTGGCCCACATCGTCTAGAGCGAGTTTCGCGGTTGCAAGCCCGGCTTCAGCGCGAGAGAGCTCCGCGCTCGGGGACTTACCGGCCCGCACCCGGCGGCTCACAGCGTTCACCGTTTCTTCGGCGAGCGCCACGGCCTCCTCGGCGTTTTCGAGCCGCGTCTGATTCGCCAAACTGCTCAAGAACCGCTGCGCGGTTTCGGCGGCCAGGTCGAGCCGCAAAATCTCAGCATCGGTGAGGAGCAGCGCGGAGCCTGCTTCTGCCGCCGCCACCCGACGACGTCGAATCGTCCGCTCTAGCACCCAGCCTAGACTAAGAGTCGTCTGGGCACTGTCGAAGCCTTCGTATCTCCCGCTACCGATTGCATCCTCGACAACCAGGTTTAGGCTTGGGTTTGGAATGAGCCCCGCTTGCTCAACGCGCCCCTCTTGTTCCTTCAGCTGATACTCGAAGGCCGCAAGCTCTTTGTTGTGTTCGACTGCGCGAGCGAGCGCGGTGCGCAAGTCGAGTGCGGCGCCCTCCGGCGCTTCTCCCTCCGCGCGAGATGGAGACGAGAGCGCAAATGCCGCGACCAGCGCGAGCGCTGCGAAAGCACCGATTCTCGGCGATGAACACGATGAGGAAGAGAGGCGAGATGCTGAAGGAGCCTCGCCCCT
>JAQBEG010000373.1:0-5624 GCA_032123985.1 Deltaproteobacteria bacterium | reverse complement strand
CCTCATAGGGCCTCACCAAGACCCAATTCAGACGGCGCAGACGGGCACTAGACGGCACCAGAATTCGATGGAACCGTGGGTGTCGAAGCGACTAGAGAATCGGCCTCTCGTGGCCGTAGGCGCTAGATTCCGCCCACGCTCCGGTAGCTCAGTTGGTAGAGCAGGAGACCTGCCGACGTACGGGGCGCATTGGAGACGATTTTAGGGACACCCCCTAGTCCATGTCTGAGATGCGTTGCCATTCGGCTCGCGAGCGCAGCACGCAGTCTTCTATAGACAGTCCGTCGAACCAGTTCCCGGTGACGGCGAGTCGCCCCCCTCTGAGGGAATCGTCGATGCATGCGATGAGCTCGTGGTGACCAAGACGCGGTGAAGGCAAGATCGCCGTTCGCTGACTCATGCCCTCCATATCTTCCTCTGATACGCCGAGCACCTGCGCCGCTCGCGTCTTTCGCTGCTCTTCTGATGTTCCGGGACGAAAGTGGAATGTAAAAGCTCGCCACTCGTCGTCTGGCACCACATCGCGGGTCACCACTGAGTGGAAGGTATCGTCCAGGGGAATCATGAACGTGGAATAGGGAATGTTCTCGACCTTATCTTTGCGCACTGCAAAACCGAAACTCGTAATCTCGGCCTCTAGAATGTCTCTGGCACTGTGTGCCACTGCCGGGGTCACTTCTCCTGCCAGCGCCACAGCAACACTGGGGGGCACTGCAAGGGCCACTACTGGTGCTTCAAGTACGGTCCCATCCTCTAGTGTAACCGCGAAATCACCGGTCCCTTTGCCGAGACGGGTGGCTCTGCGACCGGAGAGAACCTCGATACCTGGCTGGCCCAGGGCTGCTGCCACCGCTGTCCCTAATCCGCCGGGCAGAGTGAAGCTGCGCATTACGTCCTGACGTCGCTCGCGTTTCTTAAACAACATGTCAGCGGGAAAATCGTGTGCATCTTGTGAGGGCACAGCCGACAGCATGGGCCCGAGAACGCGATCGTAATTCTTCGGGCCCACAAAGCGGGAGTAGTAGGAACGCACGGTCTGCCCTGCCTGGCTCTTGTCTCCGAACCAACGCGGCAAGGCACGCAGCAGTTCAAACTTGCTAAAGAGCTTGATGAGAAGCCAGAGGTTCTTGCCCGCGATGAGCTCATCGCCGCGAAGGAAACGCAGGACTGATTTTCCACGAGGCTGGAGTTTGTCAAGCAATCCGCAGCCCTCAAGAATTTCGATGAACGCCGCATACGAATTGTAGCAAGTATGACCACCAAGCTCGTACCAATACCCCGCCGGCGAATGTGACGAGGTGAGACAGCCGCCCACCGCCGCTGCTTTGTCGATGACGACGACTTTCCGGCCTGAACGAGCGGCGTGGTAGGCGAAGCTGGCGCCGCTGATACCACCGCCAATGACCAGGACGTCGGGTTTTGTCATGCCCGCAACATTATAGGCGGGCCGACCAAGGTTTTGAACCTGCTAAAAAAGGCCAATGACCATCGTCGGTCCCCAGCGGCCACCTGTGAAATGACAGATCGAGCCGATTCACCGTTGGTCGATATGAACCGTTCGCAAAGGTCGGGTTCTTGGGGTTCCTGAGTCTAGGACGCCACCACATCGGGTCCTCGACGATCGTCAAAATCGGGACGAATCCCGGCTTACACGTCATTCCCACCTGATTGTCATACTGCCTATATCGGACGTGTTGAAAGCGCAGCTTCTTTATTCCTCCATGATGTTGTTCGACACCCTATGTTTTTGATTACACTAATCGCATCCACCTTCAGCAGGTCCAATGAATCTCCTCGAAATCGTCACGAAGGTCCGCGTCTTTCTCAAAGAGAACGGTCGCGTCTCCTATCGCATGCTGCGCCGCCAATTCGACCTCGACGACGAGGCGCTCGAAGACATCAAGGATGAACTGATCGACGTGCAGCAAGTCGCCGCGGACGAGGGCGGCAAGGTGCTCGTTTGGCTTGGGTCTCCAGCTACAGGGGCCGTGACGGACTCGAGCCGCATGCCGGCGGGTGTAGGGGCGCCCGAAGCCGCAGCCATGCCCGAGCGCGACCCCGCTTCGTACACACCGGCGCATCTCGCAGACCGCATCCTCACGAATCGCAGTGCGCTCGAAGGTGAGCGCAAGCAGGTAACCGTGCTCTTCGCGGACGTGACGAGCTCGATGGAGATCTCCGAACAGCTCGGCGCCGAGACGTGGCACGGCATCCTCAATGAGTTCTTCAAGATCCTCGCGGAGCGCGTCCACCGCTACGAAGGAACTGTCAACCAGTACACGGGCGACGGCATCATGGCGCTCTTCGGCGCGCCGATATCCCACGAAGATCACGCGCAACGTGCCTGCTATGCGGCTTTCGAGCTGCGCGAGCTCCTCGCGGAACACGCGAGAGAGGTCAAGCGTCAGCACGGCGTGGACTTCTCGACGCGCATCGGCCTCAACTCCGGAGATGTGGTTGTTGGCAAGATCGGTGACGACCTGCGCATGGACTACACCGCACAGGGTCACACGGTCGGGCTCGCGTCGCGCATGCAGGATCTCGCGTCACCCAACACGATCTACCTCGCCGACCCGACCGCGCAGCTCGTGCACGGCTACTTCGATCTGCTCGACCTCGGTACGTTCTCGATCAAGGGCGTCGCGGAGCCGGTACGCGTTTCGGAGCTTCGGGGTGTGTCGACGACGCAGACACGCTTCGATGTGTCACGCCTGCGCGGGCTCACGAACTTCGTCGGCCGCGAGAGCGACATGGACATGCTCGAGGCCGCGCTCGCCCAGGCACAAGCTGGCAATGGCCAGGTCGTCGGTGTCGTCGCGGACGCGGGCACGGGGAAGAGCAGGCTCTGCTTCGAGTTTCTCGAGCGCTGCCGCGCGCGCGGAACGCCCACCTTTCAGGGCAATTGCGTTTCGCACGGCAAGAACATCTCGCTGTTGCCGATCTTGCAGGTCTTTCGCGAGTATTACGGAATCGACGCGCATGATGCGGATCGCCTGGCACGCGAGAAGATCGCGGGTCGCATGTTGCTCTTCGACGAGAGCTACCGCGCGGTGCTTCCGCTGCTCTTCGAATTGCTCTGCGTTCCGGACCCCGATAACCCAGCACTCACGATTTCGGCCGAGGAGCGCCAACGCTCACTCTTTGGCGTTCTGCGTGACCTCGTGCAGCGGCCGCCCGCGAACGACACGCGAGTGACGCTGATCGAGGACCTCCACTGGCTCGACGCCGCCAGCGAGGCCTGGGTCGAAGAGTGGGTCGACTCGGTCGCAGGGAGTTCGCATCTGCTGATCGTCAACTTTCGTCCCGAGTATCAGGCGGCGTGGATGCACAAGTCCTGGTACCGCCAGCTTCCCCTCGCCCCGCTCGGCGAGGACGCAATCCGCGAGCTGATCAGCGCCCTGCTCGGCACCGACCAGAGCCTCGTCGGCGTGTCCGAAGCGGTGCACGATCGAACCGGTGGAAATCCATTCTTCGCCGAGGAGACCGTGCGCGGTCTGATAGAGGCCGGCAACCTCGAGGGATCGCGCGGCGCGTATCGGCTCATCACACCGATCGAGAAGCTCGAGATTCCCGCGACCGTGCACTCACTGCTCGCAGCGCGCATCGACCGACTGGTCGAACGCGACAAGCGCGTGCTGCAGGCCGCATCGGTGATCGGCAACGAATTTGCCGAGCCGATCCTCGAAGCCGTCGCGGATCTTCCACGGCTCGAACTCAGCGAGGCGCTCGGCGTCCTCAAGGCCGCCGAGTTCATATATGAAGAGTCGCTCTACCCCGTCATCGAATTCACCTTCAAGCACCCGCTCACGCAAGAGGTCGCGCTCAACTCGCAGCTCCGCGACCGCCGCCGCAAGACGCACGCTGGCGTCGCGCAAGCTTTGGAGGACGCGAGTCAGGACAAGCTCGACGAACGGGCGGCACTGCTCGCCCATCATTGGGATGAAGCGGGAGACGAGCGTCGTGCCTCGACCTGGCACCACCGCGCCGCGGAGGCGATCGGCTTTAATCACATCGAAGAGGCCATGCGCCATTTCCGCCGCGCCCAACACCTCGTCGATCGGCTGCCCCCGACGAAGGAGACAAAGCGCGAAGCGGCCATGCTCCGAAACCAGATCCAGTGGTACGGGTTGCGGGCCGGTACTCAGCCCGCCGAGGCAGAGCAGCTCTTCAACGAGTCGATGCAGCTTTCGGAAGAGGCGAACGATCCAGGCTCGGCTGCCTTCGCCTTGTTCGGGTTCGGCTCCTATAGGCTCTACTCCGGAGACGGTGCTCGAGCCTTCCCGCTGCTTTCCCGCGCTTGCGACGAGGCCGAACGTGCCGGCGACGAAATCCTTCGGGTGGCGACGCGATGGGGGCTGGTGCTCGGTTGCTATTTCGGGGGCAAGCTCGCCGACGGAATCGCGATCGCGACAGAAGGAATCGCGATCGGCGCCGCTGATCCGAGCGCCGGCGAGAACCTCGTCGGCTACTCGCCTTATCACTTGCTCTTTGGAATGCGCGGCGCTCTGCTGGGCTTCTCGGGCCGCTATTCCGAGGCCGAGCAGGACTTCGAGATCGGAATGCAGGGCAGGGGCGTCACCGGACACATCGTACGCGGGTTTGCTGTCGAACATTGTCTCTTTTCCGGGGATACACGGAGCGCGTTGGCGCTGGCGCGCCGCGCCGCCGCCGGGGTCGAGGAGTCAGGGGCGACCAATGTCGGCAAGATCTTCACGCAGCGCGCACTCGGGATGGGCTACGCGCTGGCGGGCGAGTGGCGCGAGTCGCTGTCGGCATTCGAGCGCTCGATCGAGATCTCGCACGACGCCGGAACCTTCTTGCAGGCCGAACCTTCGACACTCGTCTGGATGGCGCGCGTGCGGGTCGCGTTGGGAGAGGTCGACCACGCACGAGAGACACTCGATCGCGCGTTGGCCCTGGCCGACCAGCAAGCGAGCCAACTCGGGTTGCCCCTCGGCGCACTCGTCAACATAATGATCACGCGCGCCAGCGGCGCACCGCATGAAGAGATCGAGGCATCGCTTGCCAGCGCACTCGCGACCACACGCGAGCGCGGCCCCGGCTATGTGCCGCTCGTGCACCTCGAGCACGCCGACTACGCGGGCGAACTCGGCGACGAAACGAAGCGCCGCAGCGAACTCGAAGCTGCGCGGGACCTGCTGGCCGAGATGGGCGCGGCCGCGCGGGCGGAGAGTTTGACTCGCGAGCTTGGTTGAGGTCTGGGCGCGGTTTCGTTCCGAGTGTCGGAGATCTCGAACCTGTGCGGTCTCGTCGCGCAGCCTTGCAGATCACTCACAAGCGCGGGCGTCTCAGGAACTCCTCCGTCGTGTTAGCCTGAAACGCTACTCAGAAAGGGACTCGCGCTCCTTCCCAAGCGAGAAGGCCCTTTCCGAGTTCTCGGCCCTGGGCTGGACCTCTCGCGAGGCCCGCCCCAACCCCCCTAAATCAGCTGAGGATCTCTGTGGACACGGATTTCCTGAGTTGGTATTTACCGGCCGGGCCCGTAGCTCAGTTGGTAGAGCAGGAGACTTTTAATCTCACGGTCCGGGGTTCGAGTCCCCGCGGGCTCACCATATGAATCAAGTACTTAGACGGCTTTGCGAACATGGCCAAAATGGCCTGGG
>JAQBEG010000372.1:0-4208 GCA_032123985.1 Deltaproteobacteria bacterium | reverse complement strand
CCGATCTGAAGGCGCCCCCAACAATTATCGGTGTTCAATACGGTCATCAGTTCAAGACGGATGTCGAGGACTCCGGCACAGAGATGTCGCGAGACAATGCGATGTTGTCGGTTGCCCACCGCATCAAGCTCAGCGAGAAGGCCTCCTTCTTTGCGTTGGGGACCTACACGCTTCACAACTACAACTTCTCCAGCAATTCGGGAAACGCCTATCAATGGGATGACGTGCATCGAGGCGTGCTCGGTGGCCTCTTCGGATATGACTTGAATGATCGATGGCGCCTGATCGGGGGCGGGATCGTTCGAAGCTGGGGTGAAGGCGGCGCCGATTATGGTGATTCGATCACCGGCGGTCTAATTGGCGGCTTCGACTACCATCCCAACGAGAATTTCTCCATCGGACTGATCATTGGAGCATTCAGCGCCCTCGAAGATTCCCTGGCCCTGTTCCCGGTTCCAACATTGAAATGGAAATTCGCCGAGGATTGGAAGTTGAATGTTGGAATGGTTTCGGTCTTCGACCCGGGGGTGGGCGCGGAATTGAGTTGGCAAGTCGGCAAGAACATAAGAATAGGAACCGGGGCCGCCTACCAGACTCGGCGCTATCGCCTCAGCGACAGCGGCACTCGAGCCGCGAGCCCTGGTCGCCCAAGCCGCACCGACGACGGCGGCGTCGGACAGGAAAGAGAGCTTCCCGTCTTCGCAATGCTTCAGTGGAAGCCCACGCCAAAGTCGTCCCTGGATCTACTGGCCGGCGTCGCCTTCGCTGGCAACATTCGAGTCGAGACCAGTACCGGTGGATACATCTCGGACGATAATTACGACCCCGCGCCATTTGTCGGTTTCAGGGGGACGATCGCCTTCTGAATCCATGGCGCTGCGGGGGACGTAACGAACCCCGCAGCGCGATCCGCCCAGGCGAAGATTGAATACGGATTCGGTAGACGTTGGGACGACCAGCAGGATAATTCATGCGAGTAGCGGGTGCGCCCGGTCACTTCCAGAGCTTCGCGATCTGGCTCGGAGCTGCCTTGCTTGCCTTGCTGGCGAGCGTCGCTCTCGCATCTGAACCGGCGGCTACGGGCAGCGATTCGTCGAGCCCCCCTCGAGCCGCCCGCGCAGACGATCTGCCTATCGTCATCGAAGCCCGCGAACTCCTCGAAACCATCGAGCGACTCGAAGCGGAGTACGCCGAACTCAAGGCCCAGAGCCAGGCCGTCGAGGATTCGGATGGCAAGGCCGTCGCGGAACACCAGGCGCGCGATCGCCTCCATGAATGGATGCGATCTGTCAAGGCTCTCGTAGCGAACGTCCTCGAGCAACAAGAACAGGAGCTCGACGAATCGCATTTTCGTCAAGAGAGTCGCAAGCTGCTGATGGGAGTCGATCGCCGCCTACCCACCTTCATCGACGAGGTCACGGGCGAGAACGCACAACTGCGAAGCGATCTCAGCAATGCATCGTCCGATTCGGTAATCGGAATCGAAGAGCGAATTCGTGGAAATGAGGAGTCGCTCGACGAGACCGTTCGCTTCTTCCTCTCTCACATCGAGCACATGGACCGCCTCGAGCTCGGATCGACTCGCGCTCGCGCCAACGCGGCAGAGGCGCTGGAAGCAAGAGCGGGGACTCTCGCGGCTAGACTCGAGATCGCGAGCCAACGACTGGACGCAATCTCCGCGGACGATGAAGGTGGCGCCGACAACAACATAGCTGCACGCAACGCCCAGGAGGATTTCGATCGGATTGCGGCGAGTCTGATGACGACGTGCGACGTACTCGATAAGCTCGGCCTACCGACCGCGGCACACAGGCGAGCCTTGATCCTCGCGACCGGCGAGCTCACCACCGACGTGCTGGACACCGAGGTGATCGCCGAGCTTCTAGACTCCGCACTCGAGGTAACAGAACTCTGGCTCGAACATCGTGGGCCGGTTCTGGTCGGGCGCAGCGCCCGGTTTCTCGGGGTCCTGATCATTTTCTGGATCCTCGGCCGCGTGACGAGCAGCCTGGCCGCGCGCCTCGTCGCATCTTCATCCAGTCAGATGAGCATGCTTGCGCAGCGCATCATCGTGGCCGCTGCCTCGCGCGTCGTCATGGGGATCGGCTTTCTTCTCGCCCTCTCTCAGATCGGTGTCAACGTAACGGCGCTGCTCGCGGGTCTGGGAATTGTCGGCTTTATCCTCGGTTTCGCGCTACAAGAGACGCTCGGAAATTTTGCCGCGGGATCGATGATCCTCATCTACGGCCCCTTCGACGTGGGCGACGTGATCGAGGCGGCTGGTGTGGTTGGCAAAGTCGACCAGATGAATCTCGTCTCGACGACGATCCATACTTTCGACAACCAGACCTTGATCGTGCCTAACAGCCGAATCTGGGGGAATGTCATCCGGAATTCGACGGCGCTGGACCGTCGCCGAGTCGACCTGTCGTTCCCGCTCGCCCTCGATGTGGATGTGGAGCGCGCCGAGAAGATCTTCGAGGCGATGTGTCGGGAGCATCCGGCCGTTCTCGCTGAGCCGGAGCCGGCAATCAAAGTGCAGGAAGTGACGGGAGCAGGCGTGCTCTTCCTGGTTCGTCCATGGGTTCTGACTGCGGATTATTGGCCAACGTATTGGGATCTGAACCGCGAGGCTCATGTCCGATTGAGCAAGGCCGGAATCCGGATCGCGGCGGCGCGTTACAAGCTCGAGGATCAAGACTCGACCGGATCGAAATGAACGGGCATTTCTGGTCTTGCGGCGGCACGAACCAAAGACATTTCGGCTCGCATTCCCCATCAGGCGCATCTGAACCGGCGGGGTTTTTTTGGCGATTGCCCGAGGCCCGCTAGAAGCGACTATCCAAAAGTAGCTTCAATCGCTCGACGGCCTCGGGGCTGCGCATGATGTCGAAGTGGCCAAAATCCAGCGCGCGAATGCTCAATGCCTGTTCCTGCGCCTCGATCCGCGCCTGACTTGCCACCGTCACCTTGCCGTCATTGGCGACCTCGCTCGAACTACTCATTCGAAAACCCAGAATCATGTGGTAATCGACCCGCGGCGGGAGCGTTTTCACGCTCTCGCGCTCCGCACCGTTGTAGAACAGCCAGCGCAAATAGTCGCTCGACGGGTTCATGTCCTCGAACGATCTTGGCAACTCGATCGGCGCATCCTCGGTGCCCTTTGCGTTGACGTCTCCACCCCAGGGCGACGAGAAGCTGATGAAGAGCCGGATGTCGTCACGTTTCGTGTCGTCCTTGTATTTGAGGATCGCACCCCTAGACACGAGGCCCCCCATGCTGTGAGCCACGATCGCCATCCTGTCGAACCGATGTTTCAACTGAATGCGCTTCAGCAGCCCCTCCAAATGATTGGAGATACCGTCCAACCCGAAGCCGGAGGGGTAGAAGTAGAACCACGCCTGGAATCGATCTCGATCGAGGGCCTCGATCAAGGTCGAAAACTCCTGCGGGTAGCCGCTGATACCGTGGACGAAGAGCACAGGAATACGGTCTGGATCATAGGCCTCGAGGAAATAGATCCCGGCCAACTCGTCATTCAGGAAGTCCATGGGCTCCCATAGTCCCCTTGGCCCAGACTTCGGCCCAAACTTCGCACCCGCGAGATCTTCACAGATCTTCCCCTGCGCGGAGAAAGCCCATAGGCTGAACTCGCGTTGCTCCGCGGGGGTGCGTTCGACAATCTCCAGCACGTCGAGCGGTTCCGTCAGCTCCTCGAGTGTGGCTCCAACCGCCAGGTAGATGTCGAGGCTCGCCCGTTCGCCGGGACCCACCTCGAGAATTTTGCTCGTCCTAACCCGGACTGCCCGCTCATCCGGATCGAGCAAGCCGTTACGATTCCGATCCTCGTAGGCGCCCACCTGGAAGCGGCCAGCGGCGACACCGAACGCATAACTCCCGGGATGCTCGCGGACGTAGCTATCGATCCCGACCGGCTTCTCCTCACCTTCCACGAGTCGAGCCAGAACCACGACGAGAACGCCCTCAACCGGACCTTCGGTATCGATCCGCCCCTCGATACGAGACATCCTGCGCGCTTGATCGCCCTGCTTTTCGAAATCGAGGACTCGCCGCAGGCTCGTGCAACCCGACGCGACGAGCGACGCAACCACCACGGCAATGAGTACCGCAATGCGAGCGCGTACGTCCCAGTGTGTGTGCAGCACTATTTCTCCTCCTCTCTTCCCGAGGAGTCGAGTTCGGCAAGC
>JAQBEG010000371.1:0-2714 GCA_032123985.1 Deltaproteobacteria bacterium | reverse complement strand
CTCTATGTATATAATGCTGTACCGAACGACAGCGCGCGCATAACCGATGGGGATTGGCGGGCGCATTACGTCAAACGAGTCGGCGCTTAGCGTCACGGGAGGATTCGATCATGGGCTTTCTGATTCGTATGACGATTACGGCAATCGGTCTCTGGGCTGCATCGGAGCTCATCAGTGGAATTTCGATTCGGGATACCGCGACACTCCTCTGGGCCGCGCTGGTGCTGGGCGTCGTCAATGCCGTCGTCCGACCGATCGCCATCGTGCTGACGCTTCCGATTACGCTTCTCTCGCTCGGATTGTTCTTGTGGGTGATCAACGCGGCGATGATCGGCCTCGTGTCATGGTTTCTCGACGGATTCCAGGTCGCGAGTTTTGGCGCCGCGCTGCTTGCGGCGATCGTGGTCACCCTGACCGGCTGGATCGGAAATGCATTCATCGGAGAGCGCGGGACATACGAAATCGTTATAGGCCGACGGGGCTGAGGAAACGCGCGGCAGTACCGATTCAGCGCAGATAACCTAGAAATTCTGGCTGTAGCTCGATCATTGCCCGGATCATCGGCTCGGCCGCGCCGACCTGATCGACAACCGGGTCCACGAGCAACGCCTGCAAGACGAGATCCTTCGAGCCTTCGATGATCGCCTGGGCCAGCAGGTCGTGTACCGCCACCTGATTCGCGAGCAGGCCACCGAATCCCTTTGGCATCGCATCGAGACGAATCCCGGAGATCCCTTTCTGATCGACCCATGCCGGAACTTCGACGACGATGAAATCTGGGAGCTGCGGTATGAATCCCTTGTTGGGCAGGTTCACGGCCGCCTCTTCATAGCGCTGGTCTGTCAGAATCCCTTCGAGGATCTTGACGAGGCGTTCAGTTCGAGTGGCTTTGATCTTCGGATTTCCCCGCAGAGTCCACTTCTTGTAGAAGGTATAGAAGTCGAGGACGGCCTTATGGTCGACCACTTCGGGCGCCCACTGAAGATACTCACCGATGTGGCTGTCCGTGGTGATCGGCAGGCAATGAAATTTTTCGAGTAGCACGCGGAAGGCACCACGTTCCGCCCATGGGCTCGCCCCTTCGCGTAGGGCCGGCTCACTGCCCGGAGTCGAACCCGCCTCTGCAGCGATGAGCGTTCTCATGATGCTGCCGAGGTCGGGCAGGCTTTCGAAGTAGTCCGCTGCCTTCACGAGGATATCCGGATAGGCGTCCTTCCCCGTATCGCGATAGGACGCCTCCACCACGACACTGAAATGATTGAGTCCGCCCGCCCGAAACTCGAGATTCGAAATCGGCGTGTCGAGAATCAACGGAAGATGCTGGTAGAGCGAATTGATCTCATGGCATAAGCCGACAAATTTGACGTCCGGGAATGCACGGTGCACGGTCGTGCAGATGCGACTCATTGGATTGCTGTAGTTGAACACCCAGGCATCCGGACAAATCTTTTCGATATCCGAACAGATATCGAGAATGGGCGGCACCACGCGGAGCGAATGAAATAGTCCGCCCGGCCCACCGTTCTCGCCAAAGACCTGATTGAAACCGAATTGGCGAGGCACGTTCTGATCTTGCTCCCAGAGCGAAAAACGATCCCCAACCTCGATCGCGATCACGCAGAAATCCGCACCGGCCAGGGCCTCCTTGCGCGAAATAGTGGCCGTGAGCTCGATATGCATGTTATTCGCATCGAGGTATTCCTGACCTATGCGGCGGACGCGTTCGAGTGACTCTGCATTGATGTCATGGAGAACGATGTGACAATCGGACAACGTCGGACTCTGAAAGAAATCCCCGAGCATGTCGAAGCCGAATTGGGCGCTCCCGGCACCGATGAGTACGATCTTTGTCGACAATGAAATTCTCCTGGTGCAGCGCGCTTCAGCCGTCGATCGGCCAGGTGGACGGATCGAATCGATCCGGATGATGGAGGATGAGATCCGAGCGCGCGACCCCGAGCTGCCGAAGATCGTGGCCCGGAATGATCAGCACTTCTCCGGAATCGCGAAGGGAGCGAACCCTGTTCCGAACGACGGCGGCACGCGCGGGATCGCTCGCGATCCGCTCGACATCATCCGACTCGAGCCAGTCGAAATGAACAACCGCGTCGCCCGTCAATAGAACCGGTCCACTGGTGAGATTGACGAGCGCCATCAGATCCTCGGCGGCATGCCCTCCCCCGGCGAGGATGAGAACGATCGAACCGTCCCCAAACAGATCGATGCCTGATTCGAAGGGTCCGATATGTCCCAACCTCCCCTCTGCCTGGAATCCCTCGTCCCCAGACAAGACCTCCTGCCAAATGGGTACGACGCCAGAGCGAAACGGGGAGTGGCCTCCCTCGATCATCCGCTCACGCGTTCCGGGACCGGCGATAAAAACCGCCTCCCTGAACTCGTCTGCGACACCCGTGTGGTCCTCATGAAGATGAGAGACCACGACAACCATGATCTCGTCGGGAGAAAGACCGTCTTCCTTCATCTGGGCTTCGAGCGTGCGGCCGAGGCGGCCGCGGCTCTCCATCAGCCAAGCGACCGGCGGTGCCAGGGCCTTCTCGCCGTGCTCCGCCACTTCATGCGACAAACCCAGATCGAAAACGACACCACCGCGCGTCGGATGCTCGATCACGAAAGCCGGCGCCGCACGCCAGGGCGGCGCCGAACCCACCAGCAGACTCGACATGCGATTCGCACCCGTATTGAAGACGTGCAGT
>JAQBEG010000370.1:0-23438 GCA_032123985.1 Deltaproteobacteria bacterium | reverse complement strand
TGGTGGTAGGCGGCTGCAGCTGAAGCGACGCGCTCCACGAGATAACGATTTGAGTTTCCGGATCGTAGTCGGGGTCGGCAGCCGAGTACGACGATTCGGACCGCGGTTGGTGGCTCGCTGAGCGACCGGACGGTGCGCGATCGTGTGCTGCGGCGAAGCCAGCTCGACAGCGCGGCACTCGCTCCGAACATCACAGCAAGAAATGTGATCAAATAGATCATCATCGTTTGGCTTGGCCCCCTTTTGAGCGGTACGACGCTTCGAGCAACCGGCACGGACGTGCGCGACCCGGCGAACGGGCGCGGCCAAGGGTATGCTCCTGCTGGCCTTCGCGCTCACCGAGCGCGGCGGATGTCTGGGGGGACAATGGCCAACACGTCACGCGAGCAATGGCGGAGCCGATCGGGCTTTCTCCTCGCGGCGGTAGGATCGGCCGTTGGGCTCGGCAATATGTGGCGCTTCTCTTACCTGGCGTCGGAGAAAGGTGGCGCGGGGTTTGTCGGGCTCTATCTGATCTTCACGCTGCTCATCGGGCTGCCAGTGATGCTCGCCGAGCTGACCATCGGTCGTGGTGCGAGGCGTGGTCCGATCGCTGCTCTGGCCCATTTCGGGGGCCCGACCTGGCGGTGGTTGGGTGTCGCCTTTGTTGCTGCCGGCTTCTTGATCCTTTCCTATTACGCCGTCATTGGTGGATGGACGCTTCGTTACGCCTTCGAGGCGGCCGCGGTGGGGTTTGCCGCCGATCCCGGCGCGCATTTCGCTGACGTCGCGTCGGGTTTTGATAGTCTGGCGACGCAGATCGTCTTCATGGCAACGACGATTCTAATCGTCTCCGGTGGCATCGGCGGCGGCATCGAGCGCGTAGCGCGGATCGCCATGCCAGCGCTCTTCTTCATCATGGTCGGACTCGCGCTCTATGCATTCACGCTGGACGGAGCCAGTGCGGGCTACGCCTACTATTTGAATTTCGATCTCGAGAAGGCCCTCGCCCTCGACGTCATCGTCGCCGCAGCGGGGCAGGCCTTCTTCAGTCTGAGTCTCGGAATGGGCGCGATGTTGACCTTTGCGAGCTATCTGCCACGCGAGAGCGATTTGGTAAAGGAAACCACGATCATTTCGTTTATGGACTTCGGCGTGGCGTTCGTGGCGGGTTTGATGGTATTTCCGCTGATCTTCGCGTTGGGGATGAGTAGTGAGATCTCAGGCAGTACGATCGGCGCGCTCTTTGTCGCTCTTCCCAAAGCGTTTGCGACGATGGGTGTCGTTGGGCGCTTTGTCGGATTCGCGTTTTTCATGGCGCTCGTCGTCGGTGCGCTGACTTCAGGAATTTCGCTACTCGAGGTTCTCGTCTCGGCCTCGATGGACGCGTTCGAGTGGGATCGTCGGCGCGCCGCCCTCACGACCGGGACACTCGTGACGTTCGTGGGCGCCTGGTCTGCGTTCGATATCGAGATCCTCGATCTGGCAGACAGCATCGCCATCAACCTTTTTCTGGTCGGAGGCGGGCTCGGAATCACGATCTTCGTGGGTTGGATCATGCACGACCCGATCGGCGAGGCGAGCAGCGGAGCGACGAGGTCGGTCGTGCACGTCGTCTGGCGCGGAGTTCTTCGCTATGTCGTGCCCGTGGCCCTGCTCTTCATTCTCTGGCACGCGCTTCCGGAGACCTGGGAAAAACTCAAGTCAGCAGCGGGGCTGGGCTAGGCTGCTGTTTCGGTGTGTACGAAGCGTTCGTTTTCTATCTGGGAGCGATTCGCAGGTCGCCGATCCTGAGCGGACGAGATCGATTTTGACAATCTAGATTCGGAGAGACATCAATGCCCAGCATCTTTACGAAAATCATCAATGGTGAGCTGCCCGGTCATTTCGTATGGAAGGATGACGTCTGCGTCGCCTTGCTCACGATCGCTCCCCTGAAGCCCGGCCACGCGCTCGTCGTTCCGCGCGCCGAGGTTGACTCGTGGACGGATCTCGAACCCGAGGTCATGAAGCATCTCGCCGGCGTCGCGCATGCGATCGGTCGAGCCCTCGACAGGTCGTATCAACCGGAGAAAGTCGGCCTAGTCATTCTTGGGCTCGAGGTACGACACGTCCATCTTCATGTCTCGTGCATCTGGAAGCCGACCGACCTCGACTTCGGAAACGCCGATCCGAATGTATCGCCTGAGAGCGTCGCAGCGGAGGCGGTCGTCGTGCGTCGGGCTCTGCGCGAGCTTGGATACGAGCACGTCGTCGACGCGTAGTCGTATGGGAGCGCGCGGCATCGTGGGTATCGTCGCTAACGTCATGATCGTCGGCGCGAACGCTCCGATTCGACTCAGAGATTGATGAGTGCGCCGCCTTCGTGGGGAACGACATGCCCGGTCATGAGGTCGGGTCCTGTCAGGATCGAAAGGATGCCATCGGCTACGGAGTCGGGCGTCGCGACGCGCTTGAGCGGTGTGCGTTCGATCATGCTGTCTCGAATTTTCTCGTAGGCGTCGCCGAAGCCTGACTTCAGCCACTCGCCATCGATGAAGCCCGGCGCAATCGCATTGACCCGGATTTTCGGTGCGAGGGCGCGAGCGAGCGTGACCGTCAGGTTGTTGAGGCCGGCCTTCGAAGCGCAGTAGGCGATCGAGCTACCCATGCCGGCGAGTCCTGCGACGCTCGACGTCATCACTATTTCACCGCCGCCGTCGGCCTCGAGAAGCGCGCGTGCTGCACGGGCACAGAGGAACGGGCCCATGAGATTGACGTTCAGGATCTTCTGCCAATCGGACGCGTCGAGGCCGTCGAGGTCACCGTGTGCGACAAACTTCGTGAAGCCGGCATTGTTGATCAAAACATCGAGTCGTCCGAAGGCCTTCTCTGCGCCGGCGACCATGGCTCGACACTCCTGGTCTTGCGATACGTCGGCCTGGAAGGCCAGCGCCTTCACACCTCGCTGTTCACATTCTGCGGCCGTCTGTTCGGCGCCTTCGCGCGAGCGGCTGTAATTCACGAGGACGGAACAACCGTGTTCGGCGAGTTTGATTGCGGTCTGGCGCCCGACGCCAGTTCCTCCACCAGTGACGATCGCTGCGCTTCCTTTGAGATTCATAGGAGTACCTTTTTTGTGTGTTCGCGGATTTGCCTGCGCTTCGACTTCGAGAACAACGTCAGCGAAGGTTCTTTCGAAGCAGAAGCGGCAGGATGATCGGCCATGCGAAGATCAGGGGATGCTTTCGTTGGCGATCGCTCAGTTCGATTCGACGCCCCGTGTGTCGTTCGAGTTTCCAGAGCACATAGGGTACCCAATCGCCGAAGGTAAACGCCGTCTTTGCGAGACGCATGAGCCCCACGGCACGTGAATAGGCACGCATTAGGTGCCAGCGAAGGCGGCCTTTCCGCTGTGCGCTCGGGGAGAGCTCGATCGAAAATGAACGCGGATGGGCGGTGGCGTCTGCGAAATAGCCCTCGTTCGCGAGGTGGCGCACCGCCCGTGTCGCGACCTGGTCATAGCGATCCGCGTTGGCGAGATAGAGTCCGCGAATCAATTCCTCTGCCTCGGGACGTCGTTCTGTGTCGTAGGTTCGACGGAATGCCTCCTGCCAGAATGCAGCGAGCGAGAAGCGAAGCAGCCCACCGCGGCCCGGCATTACACAGACGAGGCGCCCGACCATTGTGATGATGGCGTTCGTAACGGCCACTGTAAGGAAGGCTAGTGCTTCGTCGTCGCGACACGAGAGCACCCGCGCGGGCTGCGCAAAGCGCGCCCAGACATACGGATGCCAGGCGTAGAGAGAAGTCCCATGTTCGAAAGCGCTTCGATCGATCACGCCGTATTTCGTTCGAAGCTTGGTGCCGTCGTGTTCGCGTTCGAGATAGAAGACGTTCGGGGGCGCCGCGTGGTTGAGGATGGCGTGCCGTCGGTTCTGATAGGCCGCTCGGTAATCATCGACCACGACCCAGAAGTCGAGAACGCCGTCGTCGGTCTGATTGCGCAGACCCGACCCATAGAAAAGAACCCCGAGCACGGTTTCGCCGTGGGCCTTGGCAATCTCAGCCGCAAGCCATTCGACGTTCGGCCGCACGGGCTCTTGGAGCTCGAGGGCGATTTCCGCTTGTAGTGCGGAGAGCTCGGCTGAAGCAGAGTTCATCGTCGACCGCTCACTAGCGAGCTACGCCACACGCCGATCGTCCGAATGGGCTGATTCGGAAGGCGAGGGGAAATACTGCCGGGCGTCACGCGCGAACGAAGTGGACGACCCGCTCGGCGGTCAGCGCGATACTGCGGTCGGAATCCGGCTGCCAGAGCTCGCCGTCGACCGTAAAGCCGCAGTTCATGCGCAGCTCTGCGCGCTCGACGTTACGGCTCGTGTACCCCGCCTCGGGCGTTACCCAGTTGGCGGGCTTCCCACGCAGGATGCCGATCGCGGAGGCGCCAAATCTTTCGCATGGCGCTGCGAGGGAGGTGAATCGAACCCCCCCCGGTCCCTGACCCCAGAACGGCCGCATGCGTGCAAAGAGCCGACTCAACGTCGAGGCGATGATGAGATGAAATTCGCCCTGGTCCATGGGTTGGCCGTCGAGCAGAATCTGGACCTTGTCGGGCTCGAGAATGCCGGATCTGTCCCCGGTGATCATTCGGCCTATCAGGCCGGCCGTGACGAGCGTCGCACCGGGAACGCCTTCGACGATCGCACGCTGGTTGTCCTGATCGAAGAGCCGGTGGTTGAGTTCGATGGCGCGCTTGATGATTCCGGCGCCGAAGAACATGCCGTATTGAGCGGCGCGCTGGCTACCGTTCGTTCCGTGGCCATAAGAAACACGAAGGACTCGTCGTGGCTCGACTCGTTCGGCGATGCGTCCGTCTTCGGCACACGCGATCAACTCGGCGAAGCCGCGAAGGGGATCACGATCCGCGGCGAGATCCATGGCGCTCATGTTCGTCCGACCCGCGCGTAGCGGGGCGACGAGCGGCACACGATCGCCGAAGGCGCGATTGCCCAGAATTTCGGTCAATACATATTGCAGGGTCCCATCACCGCCATTCACGACGAGAAGGTCGACTTCCTGACGTGCGAGGTCCGCCAACGCTTCGGGCATCACGCCCGCGCTGTCGGTCTCGACGTGGATTACATCTGGATGACTACGCAGGAACCCGAGCATGCGGCTCACTTGTTCCTGGCTCTTGCCTGCGCGTAAATTATTGACGACACCGATTCGCAAATTGATTGTGTCCTATTCGTAACCGAAGTGTGAGACCCTATCCGCTGGACGCAGGGCGTCCTGATTTAGCGGCGCTCGGTTGGATTCAAAAATGTGATGGATGCCACACCCGCCACACTGCGTTCCGCAGTCTCTTCTTCAGGCTCCCGGTTAGAGTTCCAATCACTCTTAGTCTCGCCGGCATCGGGGAGGGATGGGGGGCCCGGCGTTGTCGAAAGCGTAACCCTGATCTGGGCGTCCGCCCAGACCTGTCGAGGCTTGGTTTTTCTTCGGACGAACCATCGAAATGGCTGAGGAATGACGGCTAAGGGGTCAAAGCGAAGCCATTCACGCCCGAGGGTGATTTGCCCCGATCCGAATTGAGTGGCGAAATCGAATCGCCTGGGGAGCGGATATGGACGCGTTTCATCTCCGCCCTGCGCTGATTCAGTTTCAGCCCAACTCTCGGGGATATTGATTGATGATTCAACCATATTGAGTCGATCCAAGGCGGTGGTCATCCAGGCGCGTTGGAACTGATTTCCCTGCTGGATTTGAAGTCCATAGAACGACGTCCCGTTTTCATATCCGAAGATTTCGACCCGCCGGTCGAGCAAAGTGGCCTCGTCTTGCGGTGTCCACGTATGCGTGAGCCAGGTCCGTCCGCGCGTCTCGAGCGGTTCACTCATCCAGGGTGCTTGGATCGTTCCGTGCGTTTCTGCGGCTATCGCGAGTAGATCGACATGATAGTTCATCGGAAGCTGATCGATCGGCACCCGGGCGGCGAGCGCATTCTCTGCAAAGCCAAAGAAGAGGCGGATCTCGATGTCGTCCTTGGTGATGCGGAGTTCGCCGGTCGGTCGGTGGAGGTCGAGATGACTGGCTGCGATATCAAAAAAGAGTTGATCTTCCGAGAGCGTCCAGCGCGCGCGCATTCGACCGTTCTCATAGCGATAGGGGGCTCGACCTGGTTCGGAGAGATGGCCGATCGCGACGGCGCTGTGGTCTCCGGGACCAGCGTTGGATAGTAGGAACTGCTGCGTGATTCGATGGCCACTCTCGAGTTCGATGTAGAGCGTCCAGTATTCGCTCGCGTCTGCTCCGAAGAGGAGTCGCGCGGCCGGATCGAGGGGGGCCGATGTCGGCATATTCCGGGTCTTTGGCCAGGGTTTTTCGCTCGGGACGGGCAGCGTAGGAATGCGTCGCGCCGGTACAGCCGGAACGGGCGCATCGGCCTCGATCGCCCCAACGACGTCGGCCTCCACGGTTCCTGGAGCGCCGGCGCTCGCTCCGCTCGACGCGATAGCTGACACGATGACCGCCGCGAGGACGGCAACGGCGATCGCCGCCGCCCGATGGGCCCGGCTGGAAGATAATTTCGATTGGATCCGCGCGCGGAAGGCGTAGGGCCGATCGGACTGAGTGCTTGTTCGCACGCGGCTCCCCTTTTTCTCGGATGATACGGCTGGCTTGTCTGGCCGAAGTTCGATCGGGAGACATCGCTTTCGATCTGTCGCGATCGAGGCTATCACAAGCGCGGTACGCGCCGATCGAATGGGTATTGCAGCGGGTAGAATTCGGATTGGCATCGGGCAGCGGATCGTCCCGCGAGGAAACGAAATTGGCCGCGGAAATGCGATTCGCCCATCTCTCCGATTGGCACGCGACCACCCTCGTGGGAGGCGGACGGGCGCTCTTGAAGGGCAAGCGGCTCTCCGGCTGGGCTTCGTGGGGTTTGAGTCGGCGACATCGTCATAGTCCCGACGTATTGGCGGCCGCATTTCGAGACGTGCAATTGCAAGCGGTCGATCGGATTCTCGTGACGGGCGATCTCACTCACGTTTCGCTCGAACAGGAGTTTCGAGCGGCTGCACTGCAGCTCGAGGCGCTGGGCACGCCCGAGAACGTCTTCTTGATTCCTGGCAATCACGATTGTTATGTGCCGGTTCCGCCGGCTCGTTCGTGGGATATCTGGGCGTCGTACTTGTCTGGGTCGAAACCCGCGGATCTCGATCCCAGACTCGTTACCTGCCTCGCGTCGGCTCGAAATGAGCACGAGGCACCGCGCCATGCCGACTATCCGACGCTTCGCGTGCAGGGTCGCTTGGCGATGATTGGCCTGTGCTCCGCAATCCCGACACCACTCTTCCGAGCTGGGGGGCTGCTCGGCGAGTCGCAGCTCGACCGATTGGAGAGATTATTGATTGAACTGCGCCGGCAGAACTGCTTTCGGGTCGTGATGATTCATCACCCGGTGGCGGAAGATGGCGAACCGACCCGGCGTGCCCTGTGGGACGCAGAAGCGCTGCGGAAATTGCTCTTGCGGGTCGGAGCCGAACTCGTGATCCACGGCCACAAACATCGCCGCCGCGTGTCGATGCTGCCCGGGCCGCACGCTGAAATTCCTGTGGTCGGTGTTCCTTCGACGTCCGAGGTCGGAAGCCGATTGGAGAAGCGCGCGCAATACCATGTCTATACGGTGCGCTGCCTCGACGCGGCCGACGCTTCGAGCAATGCCTTCGAGCTCCACGCTGAGATTCGCGGATATGATTCCGTGACTAATGAATTTCGCCACATCGACGAACAGCTACTCTAGGGCCCATTGGCAGATCAATAATGTCCGGTTGGCTCGGCCGGCCACGGGATCTCTGTTCGGTCTTGCATCGTGCTCCGGTTGGCGCTCACTCGATCGCAGGTGCTTGGACTGTTGCGCCTTCTTGAACCGCAGCTTCCGTGACATCGAATTCGGCCACGCCGCGAGCCGTGCGCAATCGATAGTGGCCGAGGGGTGTAAAGCCTGTCTTGGGCGCATCGATCGTCGAGTAGGGAAGGCGAAGGAAAAATTGCCCGGTCTCGTCGACGCGCTGGCGCGTCGCCCAGGTGCGCGAATGGCCGGAGGGTGTGTCGAGCGCAAGCTCGATCGTGACGCGTGAGCCCGGCGTTGTCGATCCTGCGACGATGGCCCCCCGAACGATTTCGTAGAGCCAAGTACCCCCGTGCCCGTTAGGCGCCGCAAAAATCAGACGGTGGCGACTCAACGCCGGAATCCATCGTGGCCACATGGAGCCTTCGACGTCCACCTCCGCTCCGGACCCAGCAGAATCGACCAGGCGTCGTGCCATGCTGTCTATCTGGTAAGGCGGCTGACCGGCACCCATCATGTCGGCGACGACCAAGCGTGTACCCATTTGCTCGAGTATCTCGATCGCCTCATCCTCTTCCGTCGTTTCGTAGTACCGACTCGAGAGCGCAGAGTTTTCGGGTGAGACATAGGGTCCGAAGCCGTCCTGGTTTACTGCCCATCCCGAGTAGTATCGAAATTCGTGCCCGGCGGTCCACACGCATAAGAGAGCTTCGGTCGGATTGCCCTCCTCGTCGAGGATCGGAGGTCTCGAGCTTGCGAGAAGACGGGCGATCAGGATTCGTGCTTGTCTCGCGAAGTTGGCGACAGCATCGCCTTCGTCTCGAATGCGTGGCGCATAGTAGTTCCAGGCCGGAACGACCAGTGCCGTGGCAAGCACGATCCCGACGAGCGCCCGCGCGTGGAATCGCGCTCTGGGTGAGGTGATTCGGCTTCCGATCCAATCGAGGAGCAGAACAACCGCTCCGCCCCAGACGATCGAGTACCCGACTGAGAAAGTGTTGACGAAGCGGGACTGGCTCAGGGTGAGAAAGAAGAAGGCCGTACTCCAGAAGAGCAGTAGCCAGCGCTCCGGACGGTTTGTTCGCCAACCAACCGCGACGAGCGCGAATGGAAACACGATGAGAAGGGGGGATAGGGAGTGAAACGGTCGCCACCAGATCGGATGCTGGCCATCGGAGGAGAAGAGGGGTTTGAGTTCGGAGATGTGGGACAGGAACTCGACGTCACTGGTGAACCAGCCCGCGGATTCGTCGAGAATGGCTGCCAGTTGGGGGATCTCGATGAAGGCAAGGCCGAGCCCGGCGACCCCGATCGCGACGGCCGAGAGAAGCCGGCTGGGGCGCGTGTTGCCGAAACGAGGAATGCGCCATAGAAGTGTGGTCGCCCCCAGGCAAATCGCTCCGGCGCCGTACCACGTAGGTTGGAATCGCGTGAGCGCAAGCGGACTGAAGTCGCCGAAGACTTCCCAGACGTGAAGCGAGAAGGGAAGGATCACGATCGCGGTAATGGCATGTGCCGCGGCGAGTCGGATGGTTCGGGCATGGGCCGACTCGAGCGACGATGTGCCCAGCGCCCAGGTCAACATCGCGATCTGAAGGATTCCAACATGCAGGAGCGCTCCGGCCCAGATCAATAATGCGAAGGCACATGACGCGCCTGCCACGATCGGCCAGAAGCGGGGGCCGCTGCGTCCGTCGGAGACGATTCGCATCGCGCCACCTAGCATCGCGGTTCCGATTAGGGTAATGGCAGCATGGTGATCTAGGAATCCGAGCTGCGTGTAGAGATAACTTCCGGGCAGCACGGCGAGCATCACGCCGGTAACCCATCCCGCCGTGCGCGAGAACGTGCGTGCCGCGATCCCTGCGGCGACCGCGACAGCGACCGAGCCTAGAAATAGCGGCACCCAGGCACACAAGATCTCCGCGGCTGATTGGTCGATGTGCAACCACCGAATCATCGTCGCAAGGATCCAATCGAAGGCGGGAGACCAGAGCACCTCACCACCGTTTGGGAAATTCACGAATGGGTCGCGTGCCGATAGAGGGATCGACTTCGAAGCCGCATTCCAGATGCGCCACATGTGGGAGTACCCGTCGCTGTCCCGGAAGACGACTCCTTCGGCAGTCATGACGAATCGCCACGAGATCCCTCGCACCAACGCGGCCAGTGCGAAAATCGGCAGGACGAAACCGAGATCCCGAGGTACTCGCCGTGAGAGACTGGAAGATTCAGCACGGACCACGCGTGGCTGCTCGTTGTTCACGACTAGAGGTCCTGTCGCTCCGCCAGGATGCGCCGCACCAACTCGAGGTCCTCGATCTTATCGACGTCGACGGCGGCTTCGGCGATGGGCAGGCGGATCGCCCGGATCTCTGCCCCGATGACTCTCGATGCGCGTACGAGCGCCGCGTCGAGGTCCAGTCGGCGCGCGAGAAAGAGTAAAAGAGTGCCGAGTCCGAACGCTCGAGCCATGCGCCACGGATGTTTTCGTTCGCTCTCGACTCGCCGCCAGAACGCGGCCGCTCGCTCCGCGTTCGGTGTGCGAAAGAGAAATAGATTGGCGCCCGAGAATGCACCGTCGCGAAAGCGCAGGTAGGTTCGTTTTGCTTCGGGAAATCGCGCTTCGATCGTGACTCGCGAGACCAGCCCAACCGTCAAGTCGACATTGAGCTGCTCACTCGCTCCGAGAAATGCGTCGAGCATGTCGTCGTCGAGCAGCGCATGATCCGCTGTCGTGACCAACACCGGGCCGCTCTCGAGGTCGGCCCAGTCGAGGCTCTCCAGCACGCTACGACTCGGCGATTCTGTGCTTTGCATGAACTCGACGCTGCCTTCATCGCGTAGCACGATGAGCGCTGTCAGATCGAGGAGCAGCGCGGGCTGGTCGATATTGATCAGAATACGTTCGATCGTCGGCCACGCCAGCAGGCGTTTCACGACGCGGAGGAGCATCGGTTCTCCCTCGATGTCGAGAAGTGCGCGATGTGGGGCGCCGGCCGCGGTCGCGAGCGGATCGTCCGCGCTTCGTCGGCCCGCGAGCACGATCGCGCAACGCGGCCCAACGGGGCTCGCCTCGGACCGGCGCAGGGCGCTCTCATTCATGGGGTGTCACGCGACTAGGGCGATCCGTTCGCGCCCGGTCAAGGTGCTGCGGCGATGTTTCGTAGCGCCGAGTCGATGGCGTGGACTTCGGCGAGGAGCTGGTCCAGCTCTTCGAAGCTGATCTGGCTCGGACCGTCGCATGGTGCGTTGTCGATATCGGGATGGGTCTCGATAAAGAGCGCATCAATTCCCGCGCCCGTCGCCGCCCGCGCGAGCGGCGCAACGAAGCGTCGATCTCCACCAGACGAGCCGCCGTTGGCGCCGGGGTACTGGACCGCGTGTGTCGCGTCGAAACAGACCGGCGCGAAGCTTCGCATCTGCACGAGACCCTGCATGTCCGTCACGAGATTGTTGTAGCCGAAGCAGGTCCCCCGGTCGGTGACCAGTATGTCATCACAACCAAAATGTTTCAGCTTGTCGACCGCGTGATGCATATCGTGGGGCGCAATGAACTGCCCCTTCTTCAGGTTCACGGCGATACCCGTGGCAGCGCAGGCGGCGATCAGATCTGTTTGTCGCATGAGGAAGGCCGGAATTTGAATGACGTCTGCCACCTGCGCGGCAAGCTTCGGCTGACTCGAATCGTGCACATCCGTGAGGATCGGCAGTCCGGTCTCGGTCTTCACAGCGGCCAGGGTGCGAAGACCTTCGTCTATACCCGGTCCGCGATAGGAGTCATGGCGCGAACGGTTCGCTTTGTCGAAGGACGCCTTGAATATCAGCGGGAAGCCATGCTTCTCCGCGAGCTGCTGGATCGTACGCGCGACCTCGATCGTGTCCGCTTCGTTCTCGATTACGTTGAGACCACTGATCAATACCAGCGGTGCTCCGTGACCGACCTGAAGTTTGCCAATCCTCATTCGCGTCCTCTCTCGTGCGTGCACCGAATACGTCATGATTGACGCTTTCGGTCTCTCCCGTAGCGCGAAGCGCTTGGGATTATCTCCGGGTCCGATGATACGCTCGATCGCGATCATCCGGTCCACTTGAGTTCTGTCATGACCTACTGGGTGTGCGTTTCTTTACCGGCTTTCCCAACGGAGCCAGCTGGTGTGTTTCGTCACACCCCCATGACGGCCCATCTGAGATTCTGTACGCGGCGTAAGTATGCCCGGATCGAGCGAGGAGTCGAGGATTCTTGCGACTCTGAGAGTCGCTCTTTCAGATCTTGATCGAAAAAGGGTGTAAAAGCACCCATTTAGCGCACTTGGTGAAGAGTCTGAACATACGAATAAGGGGATGCCGGGCCATTGTTGTAGACTCAGGAGCCCCCGGAAGCCCCCGGCCACTGGGCCCCGATTCTCAGCCTCTACCGCCCCGGGTGGGCCAGCACCGATGAAAGCCCTTCGATGAACCAGCTGACGGTGAAACCGCAGGGCGCCGATGGCGCAGCCAGTTCTGCCGGACCTGCCGCTGTCAGGCCGAAGGCACCGGCGCGAGATCTTCGCGACACGATGGAATGTGTAGTGCTGCGAGCACGACCGGGTGCGAAAGCGTCCGATCGTCCGCCGGTGGAGATATTCCTCGGTACCGAGCCGGCGCAATACAGAGCGAATCGCGTTCTCGCCTGGTCGATCGAGAAAGTGCGCGATCCGGGGCGCGAAGTACGGATCTATCTCATGTCCGAACTCGACGGATTCGATCGACGCGGCTGGACGACGGGTTTTACCAATTTTCGTTTTGCGATTCCGGCCTATCAGGGGGGACGCGGTCGCGCGATCTACAATGACGAGGACCAGATCTATCTCACCGATCCCGGCGAGTTATTCGATCTCGATCTAGGAGACGCGGCCTACCTCTCGATCTCAGATACTGAATCGTCGGTGATGTTGATCGACTGCGCGAAAATGTCTTCGGTCTGGACGCTCGATGACGCGCAGCATCGTTGGAAGCGCGCACTCCTTCGCAAAGCAACGAAGGAATCCGGACTGCGCGGCGATCTGGAGCCCGGGTGGAACGCGCGCGACGAAGAGTTCAAGCCTGGAGAGAGCCATCTTCTTCACTATACGACGCTGCATACCCAGCCCTGGCGACCTTTCCCTGAGCGCTTCGTCTATCAGGAGGGCTCGTTTACCCAGCTTTGGCACGACCTCGAACACGAAGCGATCGCAAATGGTTTCGAGTTCTTTCGCCCAGACGCGCCGAGCCGTGCCTTCGAATCGCGGCTAGAGCGGCAGCGTGCTCTGCCGCGTAGCGAGATGGCCAGTGGAATCGGACTTTCGGGTGAGGTCGCAGGCGCGGTCGAGAATCTGGCCCGTCGAACGAAGTCGCGCACGATTCTCGAGTTGTCACCGGACGTCAACGGTGATGGAGAGCAGCGGCCCGGTCGCTTCGGCCTTGATTCCGAGCGACGCGTCGGTCTCCTCGAGTGGCTGAATGAGCGAGGTGAGGAAGATCATTACGACGGGATGATCTGCGTCGACGGACTCGAGGCGCTGCCCGCTTGGGACATCCCATGGCTGATCGACGCCCTCTTTGCGAAGGCGACACGCTTCGTCTTCGTCGCAGTACGTTGTCCCGAGTCCAATCCGCGGCGACGTTTTCTGTTTCCGCCCCAGGGCACGACGCATACTCCCGATTGGTGGCGATCCCATTTCGAGGCCTCGGCGGTGCGCCATCCCGAGATCAGTTGGGAATTGATCACCGCGCGCGGGGCCGTCTTCGAGTCCGATCGCATTCACGTGCGACGAGGTGGGCCGCGACCCGATGCGAGCCCTCCGCGCGTCTGGACGTTGACCGACGGTGAACCCGGCAATGAGATCCAGGTGGCAGCGCTGGTCTCGGCTCTGGGATGGCCGAGCGAAGCGATCACGCCCGCCCTCGGTGCGATGGCGGCGCTTCCTTTCGTGCAGCTCGGCTCCCATCTCAGGGGCCTGCGTCCGGACGGTCGTGGTCGCATGGCGCTTCAAACGCAGTGGCCGGAGCTGCTCATCGTGGCTGGACGGCGCGTTGCTTCTGCGGCGCGATGGGTGCGACAAGCATCGCGCGGTCGAACGTTGGTCGTCGCGATCGGTGCAAAGGCAGCGACACCCGCCGAGGGTGTCGACCTTGCGGTGACACGAAAGGGCGTCGGACTCTTTCCGCATCCCAATCGCTTCGAGATCGATCGGCCACTGACTTCGCCCGGCGCTATTAGGCAAGTGTCGGCGCGCTGGCAAGAGCGGATCGCCGAGATCAATGGGCCGCGACTCGCGCTGCTCCTCGGGAGCGGTACTCGACGTCTTGGGCTCGACAGGAGTTCTGCGCAGGCTTTCGGAAGACTCGTTGCCGCCAGCGCAGAGGGAATGGGCGCATCGATCCTGGTCTCGGCGAGCCGGCACGTGGCGCCGGAGGTCTTCGAGGGCTGCGTGAGCGGCGTCGGGAACGCGGCGCTCGTTCATCACGAGACGCGGGATCAGCGTTTGGATGAGCGGGCCTGGCCCGCAATATTGGGAGCGGCGGACGTATTCGTCTATGCCGGCCTCGGGGAAACGACGCTCGCTGAAATTTGTGCGACGGGCCGGCCAGTCTTTCTTGCGCCGCAGCTGCAATACTCGCCGAGTTTCTGGTCGCGTATGCGTGATCGAGTCGTTGCCGCGATCATCGCGCGCGCGGAAGCCCGTCCGGCCAACGATCGAGGGACGACCCGACCGCAGGAAGGGCTCGAACTTCTGAGTGCGCGTCTGATCGCGGGGGGATGGGTTCGCGCTCGACGGGATGCCGAAGCGCTTCGCGGACGACTTGTCCGGAGCGGGCGCGCGCGGCTCTTGCGCGCCCCGATTCGCGCCGGGGATCTGGAAGGATTCGCGCCCGCGACCTCATCTGAGGTCGATGCCGTGGCAGATCATGTAAGGCGTATGTTCGGCGCAATCGCCGACGAGGAGACCAGAGGCGATGAGACGAACGATATTTAGCGATGAGCACGATCTCTTTCGATCTGAGTTTCGTCGTTTTGCGGAGGCGGAAATCGCGCCGCACATCGAACGCTGGAACGAAGCGGGGATTTCGGACCGAGCTGCCTGGAAAAAAATGGGCGAGGCGGGTTATCTCGGCGCAAATCAACCCGAGGAATACGGTGGCGCAGGTGCCGATTTTCTTTTCGACGCGATCGTGATCGAGGAGCTGGCCGATCTCCGGGCCCACGCACTTCAGGCGTCGCTGCATACGGATATCTGCCTTCCCTATTTGACGAGCTTTGCGACCGAGGAACAGAAGCAACGCTGGCTGGTGCCGGCGATTGCCGGTGACTGTCTCGTCGCGATTGCGATGACCGAGCCGAGTGTGGGATCCGATCTCGCGGGCATCTCGACACGCGCGATCCGTGACGGCGACGACTACGTCCTGAACGGTTCCAAGACGTTCATCTCGAACGGTCAGAACTGTGATCTCGTGATTGTCGTGGTCAAGACAGATCCCAACGCCAGTCCGCCGCACGATGGCATGAGCTTGGTCCTCGTCGAGGCCGGGACGCCGGGTTTCGAGAAGGGTCGGAACCTCAAGAAACTGGGACTGAAGGGTCAGGATACGAGCGAGTTGTCATTCTCCGATTGTCGCGTACCCGCGGAAAATCTTCTTGGTAAGGAGGGGCATGGTTTCAAGATGCTCATGGAGAAGCTCCAGCAGGAGCGGCTCACGATCTGCATTGGGTCGATGGCCTCGTGTCGTCGGTCTCACCAGGACACGCTGGCCTACGTGAAAGAGCGCAAGGCCTTCGGAAAGCCGATCGGCACATTTCAAAATACCCAGTTCAAACTCGTCGAAATGGCGACCGAAATCGAGATCGGTCAGGCCTTTACCGACCGGCTCCTTGTCGCGCACGTTGGTGGCGAGGAAATCGTCTCCGAGGTCAGCATGGGGAAATGGTGGACTTCAGACCTTCAGAAACGCGTTTCGAGCGAATGTCTCCAGCTCTTTGGGGGCTATGGATTCATGGACGAGTATCCGATCTCACGCGACTACGCCGATGCTGCCGTGCAGACGATCTATGCGGGGAGCAATGAGATCATGAAGGTCATCATCGCCAAGCGAATGGGACTCGGCTAGTCGGCTCGCAGCATGCGAGCGGGCGACGAGCCATCCGATCAGCTTGCTGTGCTGTCCAGCTGTGACCGATTCAGGGAGCGTAATAATCCGTGGTATGGAGCCGGCCAGAGGTTTTGCTAGACAACGCTCGATTGGTATATTTTCGACTGTGACCAACCACAACTTCTACCTCACGCAAGGAGGAGCTATGCGTACGATCCTCACGGTAATCGTCGTCTTCGTATTCGCGATCCAGGCTGGTCTCGCGCAGGCGGAAGCTGGACTCAAGCTCGATCCCGGCCAGTGGGAGATCGCCATTGAGGTGCTGCTCCCGATGCAAACCGAGCCGACCAAGCAACTCTTCAGATCCTGTATGGGCGAGGATTTGGTCACGCCGCAGAGAATCATGCCATGGGCAGAGGCGCAGGGCTGTAAGATCCGGAAGGTCGAGGTCGAGGAAAGCACGATGGAGTGGAAGCTCTCGTGCAAACTGAACGGCGAGCGATCACGTGGTGCGGGTTCGTTCACGAGTCACGGCGAGACGGCCGACGGGGAAGCGAAAGTCTTCGTTGAAATGGCCGGCCGGCGAGTCGCGATCATCACCAAGTGGGATGCTCAAAGGGTCGGTGAATGCGTTCCCAGGCCAGATGAATGATCCGGGTCCAATAACCGTTCGCCCTATGGGCTGCTCCGGCGCGATCAAGCCGCGGAACACCAAGGTTGGGCATCGTGTTTGTGTTCGGGCGGTGCTTGCCTCTCGGCTAGGGCCGGCAGTGGGTGCACGATACATGCCGCACATGCCGCCAACGCACCGTCACTGAGCGCGGCGGCGAAGTCGCCGAAGATTCGGACGCCGAAATGCCAGTTCGCAACCGCAGCCTCCTCGCCAGAGTGTTAGTCCTGATGGCCTCGGCCGCATTCTCTGTGGGCGTGGTCGAGTGCGCGTTCCGGTTGTTAGCGATTTCGTATCCAGAGCTGAGCGCAGATCTCTTCGCAGCCGGCCAGAGTGCGCCCGGCGCTTCCGATTCAGAGCTACGCGCGGATGTGATCGCGAGCAGCGGGAGTGCACCCAAGGCCGGGGAATCGGAGCCGAGGCCAGACACCCAATCCAGACATCGTCTTCGCAATCTTCTTTCTTCGTGACAGCGCTCCGATTCCAACCTTGTTATTCCTCAATCGGGCGGAGATCGATCCGATTCGAGAAAAATATCGGGACATGCCTGGCCGTGGCGGATCGGCACTTCTTTAGATCGCGAGGGCGTGTCAGGCCATGAATATTCCGTTCCATCTCGTGATCTTCCCGATCCTGTTCGATCTCGACGACTACAAATTTTCCGCCGTTGAAAACGAGATCGCTCGATTCGCCAAAGCCAACGACATTCAGGTTTTTTCCCTTACGCCGGGATTCCTCGGAGAGGATGATCGCTCGCTGTGGGTCTCACCGGTGAACCAGCACCCAAACGCGGAAGGGCACCGCATCGCTGCCGACACGCTGTATCCGTATTTGCTGGATGCGATCATGCGCGCTGATCACTAGCGGCTTTGCACGCGTCGGGTCATGTGACTTCGGGCGCGCTCGCGATGATCCGAACGAGGTCGCTCGAAACGACTATCTGCGTATTCATTTCTCTTCGAGCAGCCGGATCTCGATGCGTCTGTTTGGCTGCTGAGCGCCGTAGTCTCCGTCCGGTGGTACGAGAGGACGACCGCCTCCGATGGCCGACGTCTCGAATCGACTCGGTGAGATGTGGCCTCGGTCAATGAGCCAGCTGCGGACATTGTCGGCACGACGCTGGCTCAAGGCGATCTGGTTCTCCTGGGCTCCGGCCGAATCGCTGTGCAACTCGAGTACGATACGAGGCTGTGATGACAGGCTCAGCAGGGCTGCGATGCGCGCGAGTGCGAGCGGGGCATCGCGGCGCGGCGTCGACGAGCCGTCCTCGAAGATGGCATCGGTGGGCACGTATACACGATGCGCACCACCACTGCCGAAGAAGAGTGCTGGGGTACGGTTTGCCTGTTCGATCGAGATCAGCACGTGCTCTCGTGGCGCGTGACGATGATCTGGGCTCAGCCAGCCGCCATCGATTTCCTCGAGCCGACGACCGCCGTTCATCGCGGGTTCTCCTAAGGGCATCTGATGGCTATACGATGTTAGGGGCAGGGACTGAGGTTCGGGATGTGCGCCGGCCGCGGGCACGGGAAAGGCGGACGTTGAGTCCGTGCTCGGTACGGCCTTAGGCGCGGACTCGCTTGCCGCGCCCGGCGCGATCGGTGCTGTCTTTCCCGATCCGAAATTCACTTCTTGAATCACTCGAGATCCGGTCTCTGGTCCGGGCGACCCGGTGGGCCGAGTTTTCGCCGAACGTCCGGATCCGGGGGTGATGATGGGAGCGGAGATCGACGGCATGATGGGCCAACGCCCGTGCTCGTCGGTTCGCCGCGGCTGGGGATTTTCCGTTTGCGTTTCAGAGTGAACGGAAGCGTCGCCTTCCAGAGGAGTCATACAAGTGATGCCGTCGGATCTCGCGTAGTTGCTGCATATGACCGCGGTCCAGATCGCGCCCGTCACCCATAGCGAGGCGCGCGATCCGAGGATCGCGGAGAGGACCACAGGTGCAGCGAGCAGCGCGAGCTGTACGCTCCCGAGCGCGGGCCAGCAATCAGTCTGCCAGGCGAGCATGATTGCTGGCCACAGGACGAAGCCCTGCAACGCCGGCAGCGCGCCGACGAGCCAGCGTGGCGTGCCGCGAACAACTCCACCACGTGCCACCCAAAACAGTCCCAGCGCCGGCCCGATCGGCGCGAGCCAGATCACTGCGGATCGCAAGCCACACGCGTAGCCGATCGCAATGAACACGATCGCGAGCAAGAGTGCGACTTCCGCCCGGCCCAGGCTGGCTGCCATCTCGGGGGGACCATCGGTCTCGACGCTCTGGTTGAAGAGACGCTTGGTAATCGGTGCTGCGACGTCCAATCCCTCTGGCGCGGGCGCTTGCGCGATCGGCTCGGTGCCCTCGCCTGGCGGGGCCGACTTGGCGAGCACCGGCCTTCGCCGCGCAACCAGTGTCCCGACGATCGTTCCGTAGGCGCGATCGCCCGCTTCGGCCGGATGTTTGAGCTGCCAATCGCTGATGTGGACGTCGAAGAGCGAAGTCTCGCGTTCAGACTCCGGGCCGTCAGTCTCCGACAGTCGTACGCGCTTCACGCGAGCCTGTCGGATTATCCGATCGTCCGCGGTCGCTTGCAGATCGGGTTCGCTGCAGATCATGAAATCGCGGAGCTGGCCGGACTTGATCTCGAAGCCGAAGCGCCGTTGCTCGGAGGAGTCGTTCTCCCGCCGATGTTTAGCGCGTCTGGTTCGAGAGGAGTTGACGCAAGACAGTCGTGGGCCGGAGTAGATTCCCTCGAAGCGTCCTTCGATCCAGTCTGCGCTCAACGGCTGGAATCGACGGATCTCAGCGGGCCGCCCCCCCCATCCGCCGCGCCTGTAATGCGGCATTTCGCTTCGTGGAAAGCGTTTTCGGCTTGATGGTAGACGTCGACGCGAATCTCTTCGCGAGTTTCCGTCAGGTAGATCTGCGCGTCGATTTCTACACCAGCATGAGCCGCGGTGATTCGCATTTCGTTCTCGACGAGGTAGTCGTATGCGCCCTTGCGTATCATCATTTTGAAGAAGATCGGCCCCGTCTCGATCGCGAGCAGCAGCAACAGAATGAAGATCGGTACGTAGCCGCCGATATCGTGCGATATCTGAATTCGCTTCATCAGGCCGTCGAGGTGACGCGCCTGCGCGAGATTGCTCTCCATTGCAGCACTCTGGGCGTCCGCCTGGGATTCCAACGCCATCTTCCAGCGCGCCACGTCCGCTTCGAGTGGCTTGTTTTTGTCGGCGTCGCGTGTCCGGTCTCGGTCGATCTCCGCGAGCATCTGGTCGAGCGACTCCTTCTTGTCACGCCAGGCCGGTCCGCGTCCGGCGATCCCTGATCCGGTTCGGCCCTCTGCTTCGAGTTCGATTCGCCGCCGCTGCGCGTTGATCTCGTGACGCCGCTGCTCGAAGTAGTCGACTCGCTCGTCGAGACGATCGGTCGCCGCACCGATCTTCGTGACGAGTTCCGCCTTGATCGCCTGGAACCGCGCCTCGGTATGTGTATTGAGGCGCGTGAGATATTCGTTCTGTTCGAGTTCGAGCTGCGCGTCGATTTCGGGCTTCAGGATCCGGATCTCGAGTGGCGCCGAGATGCATATGCCTAACAAAATTGCCATGAGCAGGCGCGGGATGGCCTGTCGGAGTTCCTTCAACGAAATGCGCTCGCTGCCGTCGCCCTTGCCGGTGCTCGAAACGATGAATCGATCGATGTTGAAGATCACGAGGCCCCAGATCAAGCCGGCGAGCGTCGCGACCCAAACCGTCGGCCAATCGACGCCGCGGCCCAGGGCCATGGATGTGCGGGGCTCGAAGACGGTGTAGAACGCGTAGGACCCGGAAGCGAAGGCCAGTACGGCGGTGGCCAGGACGATTCCGCCGACACCTTGAAACTTGACCGAGTCGGCGTGTGGGCAGCGCTCGAGGAGACTCGAATCCGCACCCGCGCAGACCCACAGGAGACGCGTGATGACACCCGCCCTTCGCGGCGAAACCGGCTTATTGGCGTGGCTGGAATCCGCGGCGACTGCTTTTCGCGCTTCGCTGGATCTGGGGTCGCTCATAGCCGTCCTTATCGGCGACCGGCATGACGGCCAAAAGCGAAGAAGTGGAAGCGGCGGGATCTTCGTCCAAGGTTACGCGTTGGCGAAGAACGACGGACCTGGGGCCCCCAAGGTCGGGCTCGTTACGAAGGATCTTTCACGAACGGGTGTCCCGCTGCGTAGAGCGGGATCTGCGGGCGAGTTGCGCACCGCGGCAGGCATGCGAAGCCGGCTTGCCGGTCTACTCCTCAACTACCCGAGCGTGGTGGTGATCCGCTCGATCGCCTCTTCGACCTTCTCTCGAATGCCGAACGCGGAGAGACGAAAATAGCCTTCGCCATGAGCGCCAAAGCCCGAGCCGGGCGTGCCAACGACATTCGCCTTGCCGAGCAATTCATCGAAAAATTGCCACGAGTCGAGGCCGTTAGGCGTCTTCAGCCAGACATACGGCGCATTGACGCCACCGAAGGTTGTCAGGCCGGCCTTGCCCAGCCCCTCGAGGATCAAGCTGGCGTTGGCCATGTAATAGTCGATGTTGGTTTGAACTTCCTTGCGACCTTCGTCGGAATAGATCGCTTCGGCGCCACGCTGCACCGGGTATGAGATGCCGTTGAACTTGGTGTTGATCCGGCGGCGCCAGAGCTGCGCAACAGAAATGGATTCGCCGTTGGGCCCTTTGCCCTTTAGTTCCTCGGGAATCACGACGTAGGCACAGCGAATTCCGGTGAAGCCAGCCGTCTTCGAGAAGCTCCGGAATTCGATCGCGCATTCGCGCGCCCCCTCGATTTCGAAGATCGAATGCGGCAGGTCTTCCGTGATGAACCGTTCGTAGGCCGCGTCGAAGAGAATGATCGCATCGTTTGCGCGCGCCCAGTCCACCCATTTTTGAAGTTCATCGAGAGGCGCGACTATTCCGGTCGGATTGTTGGGTGAGCAAAGATAGATCAGGTCGACCGGTCGATCGGGTAGGGCGGGGAGGAACCCATTTTCCTCGGTACAAGGGAGGTATTCGATTCCGGAATAGCGCCCGGTGTCATCGGCCACTCCCGTTCGGCCGGCCATGACGTTCGTGTCGACATAGACGGGATAGACGGGATCGGTGACGGCGAGCGTCGCATCGGTTGCGAAGATCTCCTGAATATTTGCGCTATCGCATTTCGATCCGTCCGAGGCGTAGATTTCGCTTGGATCGATTCGGACTCCACGGCCTCCGAAGTCATGCCGGGCGATCGCCTCACGCAGGAAGTCATAGCCTTCCGAAGGTCCATACCCGCGGAAGCCCTCCGCCGTCGCCATCTCATCGATGGCGTCATGCATGGCCTGTCGAACCGAGGACGCGAGCGGGAGCACTACGTCGCCGATTCCCAGCTTGATCACGTCGGCCTTTGGGTTCGCCTGCGTGTATGCCGTGACGCGTCGAGAGATTTCGGGGAAGAGATAGCCTGCCGCCAGCTTCAGATAGTGGTCGTTGAGTCTTGCCATGGGTGCTTCTCGTGATGCGGCTCGCGCGCAGATGGGAAAGGAAGCGCAAGCCTATCAAGAAGCTCCGGGAACCTCAATTTGATCGGGATGCTCAGCCGATCTGGAGCTCGACAGAGCCCGTTTCGATGAGTCCTGTCACCAGATCGTCCAGTTCGGTCTCATCTTCCGTCCAATCGGACGCGGCTGCGATCAGCACACCGATTTCCAGTTCGACCTGGCCGTCCAGACCCATACGTGACTCGAGCCAGTCCGCCGTCTCGTTCGAAAATTGATCCATCGATCGCGCCCCCCAGATTACGACGACGTAGAAGAGCACGAAGCGTGCCAGCCGTGACGAGCCGTTCTGGTACCGATCGTGGCGCTGGAAAACGCAGTGAGAACAGGCAGTTGCGTGGGACGCCCAGCGACCGGCATTCTGCTGGTCGAATACGCACGCGCTGGACCGTCGAGATTCCGACGCAGGGTGCTCCAATCGGGACGATTCGGTCCGAAGGTCTGTCCTAACGCTAAAGTCCGGTCCGGAAGGGTCGATTCGATCCCTGACACAGGGCTTCGGCCCGACTAAACCGGGGAGTAGAGGGGCGATGGCGGCGAATCAGGATGACCAGAGCGAAAGATCACAGGACACCCGAGGTCTCTCGCTCTACGGCTATCCCCAATGTCCATTCTGCCAACGCGTGTTGAACGTGGTGGACTCGCTCGGTCTAGAGATCTCACTGCACAACACAATGCAGGACGCTGACCGCCAACGTGAACTCATCGAGGCGATGGGGCGATCGACCGTCCCAGTCCTTCGAATAGAGGACGAGGCGGGCGAACCGAAGTGGCTGCCAGAGTCGACGGAGATCGTGCGCTATCTCAATGCGCGTTTCGGTGAAGACGCCGGCGGCACGGGCTGGCACGACAGGGTGTCGAAACACCCGCGGCGCTCGAGGTCGATTAGTTGAGCCCCGAAGCGATTCGCCGAGCGCGGATCTGATCAGGGTCAGTCGGTTGCGCGAGAGAGGTTGGCGGCCAGAAGGTTCAGGAAGAGGCCGACGTCGGTAACGATACCCGTGGACTCCAGGGATCCGCGGTCCGCCAGCTTTGTCACGACGGCTGGACTGATGTCGACACAGATGAGCCTAACGCCAGCTGGCGTCATGTTGCCCGTTCCGATTGCGTGTAGCATCGACGAGAGTATCAGAATCATGTCGGCCCCCCTGATCGCTTCGGCGTAGGCCGCCTGCGCGATCTCGAGATCCATCAATGTGTCGGGCAGAGGGCCGTCGTCTCGAATCGAACCGGCCAGCACGAATGGGATATCCTTGAGCACGCAAGCGTGCATAATGCCGCTCTGAACGAC
>JAQBEG010000369.1:0-4541 GCA_032123985.1 Deltaproteobacteria bacterium | reverse complement strand
CTGGGTGCGGCCGCCCAACTCGGAGGGACGTATCAGCACAATGAACGCAACAAGCTCTATCTGAACTACGCGCTCGACGACGAACGTGGCTATGACGGACGTGTCGCTCGCCGCGGAAGTGTCACCGTCGGATCGCGCTCTCGGCTCTCGGACAGTGCGAGCGTATACGCAGAAAACCAGTATCAACACGGCGCAGTCACCGGCCTCACGCGATCCGTAGGGGTCACGTACGCCCCGATCAAAACCCTGAGCCTCGGTTTCAATTGGGAAAACGGTGCGACCCAGGATCGCCAGACGGAGGCTGAGACGGAGCGGCGCTCTGGTGGCTTCCGTGCCGCCTACAACTTCGAAGATCTGAGCGTCTCGACCGGCATCGAGTACATCTACAACGACACGGAGCAGTCGGATGGATCGAAGTCGAACCGAACGACATGGCTCTTCCGAAACAACTTGAAATATCAGATGAACGAGGACGGTCGTCTCACTCTCAAGTTCAACCACGCCATGAGCGACAGCTCGCAGGGGGACTTCTTCGACGGCGGATTCACAGAAGCCGTTCTCGGCTACGCCTATCGACCCGTGAAGCACGATCGCTTCAATGCGCTCGTCAAGTACACCTATTTCTACAACGTACCGACGGTCGACCAGGTCGGACAGGACGGGACGTCTTCGGAATTCATCCAGAAGAGCCACATCGCTGCCATCGATCTGAACTACGATCTCACGTCCAACTGGACGATCGGCGCAAAATACGCCTACCGCCTCAGCCAGGTCAGCCTCGACAGGGAGAACACCGACTTCTTCGACAACGACGCCCACCTCTACATCCTTCGCGCCGACTGGCGATTCCTCAAGAACTGGGAGGGCGTAATCGAGGGCCGAATGCTCGATCTGCCCGATCTGGATGAGTATCGCGCGGGTAGCCTCGTCACGCTGTATCGCTATTTCGGCGACCATTTCAAAGTCGGTATCGGATACAACTTCACCGATTTCTCGGACGACTTGACCGATCTGAGCTACGACCATCACGGAGTGTTCTTCAACGTGCTCGGAACGTTCTGATCTAGCCTATCATGAGCGACCCATGAGAATCTGGAGGATCGGGTGTGTTCATGATGAAGCGACTCTTGCATGATCTGGCGATCATGCTGGCCGGCATCTTCTCGAAATTTTTACCAGACAAGGCGCCGGTAACCTTCATCGGTCAAGAATCCGCCCGCGAGTTATGCGAGTCCATCTCGCATACTTCCTCCGAAAAAGTCCTGATCGTCACGGACGCCAGACTCGTCGAAATCGGACTGATCGATCGAATCACCGGCTCATTGGATGCCGTGGGTCTCCGCTGGTCGATTTATTCCGGCGTCGAACCCGACCCGACGTTTACACAGGTCGAGGCCGGCTATGCGCAGTTCGAGAACGAGGGCTGCAAGATCGTTCTCGCAGTGGGCGGCGGCTCGTCGATGGATGCGGCGAAGCTGATCGCCGCGATGGCGACGAATCCCGGACCCCTGCGCAAGCTCGAAGGCATGATGAAGGTCAAGCGAGCGCCGGCGCCGTTGTTCGCGATTCCGACGACTGCGGGAACGGGATCCGAGGTCACGCTCGCGGCCGTCATCTCCGACTCCGAGACTCATGCGAAAAAATTCTTCGCAGATCCCAAGTTGATTCCCCTGATGACGGCGCTCGACCCCACCCTCATGACCGGTTTGCCAGCTCCGATCACAGCGGCCACGGGCATGGATGCGCTGACGCACGCCGTCGAGTCATTCCTCTCGCGAATGTCGACCCCAACGACGGAGATGTATGCGGAGATCAGCGTCCGATTGATCTTCGAGCACTTGCACAGCGCGTGCGCCGACGGAAACAATATCGAGGCTCGCAAAGCCATGGCGCTAGCCTCCTACTACGGCGGCCTCGCATTCACACGCACGAGTGTCGGATACGTCCACGCGATCGCCCACACTTTCGGCGCCTACTACCGAACCCCACACGGACTCGCCAACGCCATTGCGTTGCCCTATGTGTTGGAATTCTCCAAGGGGTCAACGGAGGGTCGGCTGGCCCGTCTGGCTGATGTGATCGGATGCGTCGGATGCGTCGGTACGTCCGATCGGGAGAAGGCCGAAAGGTTCATCGAGGCTGTTCGAGACCTGATGGCGAAGATTGATATCGCTCCCAACCTCGATGCATTGATCGAGTCCGACATCACACCCATAGCGAGGCAAGCGCTCGCCGAGGCCCATCTCAACTATCCAGTGCCCCGGTACATGAGCCAGCTGCAATGCGAGGGCCTACTGAGAGAAATGCTCGCATGACCCACCCGGACCTAGAGAATTCAAGCGTCTGAAGCAGACCGAGATCCCCGTATTGCTCTTGTCACTCCTCTTGTCACTCCTCTTGTCACTCCAAGGGGGAATGGCCGAAGTCGGCCACCGGGCCTTCCGTAATCCGCGCGATCAGGTCTTCTTCGGCCTTCTCGTGCTTCGTGATCTGCCTCGCGAGCTGATCCAGCGCGAGACGCGCGCCGTCACGGTTCTTTGCGTTCAACAAGATCCGAATTTTATCCGCGTCCTCTCGTAAAACCTCGTGTTCGGCGACGAGTTCCGTGAGTTCTTCGCCCGCCTCGGGACGCAATCCGTGCAAGGCCGGGAAGTAGATGTCTTCCTCGACCGTCATGTGCGCGTCGAGCGCGGTGACGAAGAGCAGGAAATCATTGATCGCCTGCGAGGGGCCATACTTATCGATGCGCATATAGACCTCGCGACAAAGTTCATCCAATCGCTCGTGCTGGGACGAAATTCGTTGCTCTTCGCGTCGCATTCGGAGTCGGAGCCCTCGGTCGCGAATTCCATTATCGCCATTCTCTGATTCATCCATCGGCCTGACCCGCCTTTCCGATTCGATTCTAGCCTGTTCTCGGGATCAAGCAGAGCGCAGTTCGTTCCCGAACGAAGGACGCGAGCTGTGGCCATGCTGCATCATCCTTCTCAGCTTCTTCGCAGCAAATCCTGAATTCCCGCTTCGATGCCGACGGCCAGGACATCGATGTCCGAGGCAGTCTCGTAGTCCCCCGTGACCCCGAAAGTCAGCTGGCCTGCATAGGAAAAGATCGCGACCCCGATCCTCACCGACCCCGATAGGGGAACGTACGGGTAGGCATTCAACATCCGGCACCCGGCGGCGTAAAGCGTCTGTCGCGGACCGGGGACGTTCGTCGTGACCGTCTGGACTGCGTGCTGTTCGAGACCGGCGAAAATTCTCGCAGCGAGCGCGAGTAGCACCGGAGGCGCCAGCTCCGACAAGGAGTTCAGTGTGTCGGTAGCCGCAGACTGATGATGCTCCTTGCGATCTTCCATCTCGGTCCGAATTGCAGCGAGCCGCTTCACCGGATCAACGATCCCCATCGGCAGGTCGGCGAACATCGCGGAGACGCGGTTGTTGAAGGTGCCGCGCTCGTCGTCATGCCTGACCGACACGGGCACCAGGGTCCGAACGCACAACCCATCGACCGGCTCGCCGCGCGAGAGCATGAGCGTACGAAAGCCCTGGGTAATCGCAGAAAGGACTACGTCGTTGACCGTACCCCCATGCGCAGCGCGAATCTTCCGGACATCCGCAAAGGTCGTGCTCGCCCAGCACCAGCGTCGGTGAGGCCCGATCGGACCATTGAGGGAGGACTCGACCGGCGACTCGGTAAACCCTCTGAACGAGGAGAAACCATCCACGACATCCGCCAATTGATGCCGCAAACGACCGGGGGCCTCGAGTGCCGAGCGAAAATTTCGCACGACCTCGCCCGGCGTCTTGAACGCGTCGGCTAGCGAAGCATTGAGAAGTGAGATCCCGGATGGGAGCGGTTCTGGCTCCCAGCGTTCGCCCGGTGGATGCGCCGCGTCGGGATCGGAGTCGAGAAGGACGCTCAGTAGATCACTTCCCGATACGCCGTCCACCATGCAATGGTGTGTCTTGCTGAGCATCGCCCAGCGATCGTCCTCGAGTCCCTCGACGACCCAGATCTCCCAAAGAGGCTTCGCGCGATCGAGCTGTTGCGACATCACGCGGCCCACGAGCGTACGAAGCTGGTCATCGGATCCGGGCGATGGCAGGGCGCTGTGCCTAACGTGATAGCGGAGATTGAAGTGATGATCGTCCGACCAGACGGGCCGACCGAGATCGAACGGGACGAAGCGGACCTTCTGCCGATAACGCGGCACGAGTGTGAGCTTCGATGCGATCATCTCCTCGATCTCGCTGCCGCGAGGGGGAGGGCCCTCGAAAACCGCGATCACGGCGACATGCATGTGGTTGAACTCGTTCTCTATATAAAGAAACGAAGCATCCAGGGAACTCATGTGATCCAACGCGTAATCTCCTTCGGGATCCTCCCGACATGCCTACCGGCTATCCAGAACCAGGCGCAAACGCACGATGCATACCAACGGATACCAACATAGATGCGAAGCAATTCGATCGCCCAGCATCGAACATGCTCAGCAGGCTCGAGCGCCGACTTCTTCATTGGGCGATCTGGATTCCCACCA
>JAQBEG010000368.1:0-4894 GCA_032123985.1 Deltaproteobacteria bacterium | reverse complement strand
CGCTTCGCCTCGGACGTATTCAGCCTTGCGCTAACGGGTTACGAGATGTGGACGGGCGTCTTGCCGAGCTGGCCCTTCGAGTGGCCTCTCTCGGGGGCGGACCGGTTCGTAAAGCGCTGCCCGAAATCCGTTCAACCCGTCATAAGGCGAGGACTCGAATTGGATCTCAAGAAGCGTTGGCCGGACGGCGTCGAATTTTTTCACGCCCTGTTGCGCGCAATCGACCAGGTCGAGGAGGGCGAGAAGCGGGCTCGGGGCTTCCGGAAGTCGACCGCTCGCACTTCTCGCAGATATGGAGAGATGCCCGAGCCGTTCGCTCTCGAGACGAGTTGGTTTCGGAGGCGCTTCGGTAAACAATTCGAAGCCCACTTCGACTGCTATGCCTGTGACGGGCCGATCGCTGAGTCGATGAGCCATTGCCCTTGGTGCGGCACGACGCGCAATTCATTCGCCGAGGTGACGACGTTCCCGTTGATCTGTCCTGACTGCGAACGCGGCGTGCGACCGGAGTGGGGCGCATGTCCCAAATGCAGCACGGGGCGATTCGAGCCCAATGGCAAAGAAATTCCCGCCGACCATTCCGCTGAACGAACTTGCGGACGATCGGGATGTGAGGCGCGAATTCGTCGCTTCACGCGATATTGTCCGGCCTGCAAATTCAAAGTGGAACGACCCTGGAAGGTCGAAGGGCTCGATTCCTGTTCGCGATGTCGGTGGCCCGTCGCCTCGCGTTGGCGATTCTGTGGGTGGTGCGGGAAAAAGAATGCGGGTGCCATGGATGTCTCGGTCGGTCGGAAGCGGAGGTGAGGTGCTCCGCACCGTATTGGTGTGCGTCGGCTGCCCAAATCCCCGTTATTCCTGACTCTGCCCCAGGCGGCCGCCCCGACTATTGGATCTTGTAGATCCGTCGCACGTTCTCACCCAGAACCATTGCTCGCGTTTTCGGTTTCAACGAATTGGCGTAGCGGGTCAGGTCATCGACCCACGTGTGCGGATGATCGGGGTGGGGATAGTCGGTCGCCCACATGAAGCAATGCGCTCCGACGTGATCGATCGTGTGCGGAGCGGTCTTTTCGTCGGGATCACCGGAGACGAAACATTGTCTGCGGAAATAGTCCGTCGCAGTCAGGCCGCTGCTCGATGTGCGTCTCAATGCGTCGGTGACCGCATCCATTCGATCCAACATCGCGCCCACCCAGCCAGAGCCGGCTTCGAGTATTCCCAGTCGCAGCTGCGGAAATCGATCCAGGGTGCCGAGGGCGATGTACGATACGAACGCCTGCTGCACGATATTTCTCAGCCACAGAGCGCCGCTGATGATCAGCCCTTCGCGGGGCCAGTCGAAGATGCCCTCGGCGGGCTTGTCGTGGGGTGTAAATGTGGGGTGAATCGCGATTGGCACGTCCAGTTCGACGCACTTCGCGTACAAGACGTCATGATCCGCGTGGCCATGCAGGGTGCGATTGTGATTGAACGGATTGACCCAGGCGCCCTTGCAACCATCGAGCACGGCGCGTTCTAGCTCCCGCGCCGAACCTTCGGGATCGAGCAGCGTCAGATGCGCGATTGGAATCAATCGCCCACCGCTGTCCCGGCAGAAGTCTGCAATCCAACGGTTGTAGGCCGCGCAATAGGCCAGGCTCAACTCCGGGTCCGTGAGTTCCCATTCCCAAAGCAAGCCGAGCGTTGGGTAGAGCAGGCTTGCATCGAGATTCTCTTGATCGAGCAGCGACAGACGCTCGGCCGCATCGCATGCGCCAAAGGGCATGGAATCCTTGTAACGACGATCAGGTCGTGGTCGCTGATCCTCATCTCCCATCGCACCCAGTAGCCCCAACGAACCACGTCTCGAGCGGCGAGAAGGTCGGCCATCGATCTCGAGGTATTCGTAGCCGTCATCATCAACGCCGATCCTCATTGCGCGTTGTTTGAGGGCGTTGGGCAGATACTCTTCCCACAAATCCGGTGGCTCGAGGATGTGGCCATCTGCGTCGACGGTGCCATCGAAAGCGAAGCGCTTGATCTCATAAGCCATGGCGGGTCCTCTTGATGGTCAATGTCGCGAAACTGCCCGCGTGCATCAAGCGCGGCGTCCAGCGGTCACGCAATGCCGTTCGATCAGAGCCCGGACGTGCGCTGCGACCATATCGCTCAGCGTATAGCCTCGGTGGGATCACCCCAGAGCACTCTTCCCAGGCCTCGAAGTTGCCGGCGAACAACGAGCACGACGGGCTCGCCGAGTCGGGCAAGCTTTTGCTGGGTCGGCGTGATCGGCGCGATCGACCCGCCGATTGCTCGGGCTTCGATCGCCTTGGCCGACAGTCTCGAGACCGAGCTTCGAATCGCGTGCTCACACTTTTCGGGGGAGGTGTCCCGCTGGCGACAATTCTCTGCGAAGCGAGGTCGAAGGGCGCCGTAGAGTGACGCTACTGCTCTGGGCTCTACGGCCGCGATCGAAGCCGCCAGCGATTCGGGGTTGTTCCACGGGCCAATGGGCCATGGCAGCGGCGGGTCGGATTTGCTCGGCTTGACCGCAACCTCGGCTTCGACCGCGAGAGTACTGGCAGTGAGCGAGTCGATCCAGGTATCCGGGACGAGACTCGCAGCTAGGACGGGATCGAACAAAGCAAGGTTCACGATCTGGGCGGCATAAGGAACGGCTGCGTACAGCTGCTCGTAGCTAGAAGGGGATGGGCCCGGCTGCCTGGCCCAGGCGGGACCAGCCGTGATGAGTGAAATCAAGGCGATCCAGGCGGATGCGGCTGAACGCGGTTGCCCAATTTTCATGAGTGATCCGTCTCCATGGGATATTCCGGGGTACGACCGTTCCGGGCCACGCTGGTGATCGCATTCTTGCTTGCCGTACGCAATGGCTTCCCGTCGCGAGCCAGAACAGGCCTCTCTGCACAGCTTTCTGATCGGATCGTGGCCAGAGCCCCGATCGGTCTACAGCTGGGGCAACGGCAGTCCGATTGCTCATTTTGTCGGTTGGCTTGACAGTTTCGGGTAGGACCCGCTAAACACCAGCCATCAGGGCATCTGCCCCGTCGCGTAGGACTACGTGGCGAATCGATGCGGCGAACAACAGGATCTCTCGGCCCCCCGATCGAGATCGAGCCGCTTCAAACAGTCTTTCCCCGATGTGTTGTTGTTTGGGTCAGAAACCAGAGCCGTACTGCGTCTAGATGACGCGTACGTACGGCGGAGAACTTATTTGTCTAGTGCACAACCGCGTGTTATCGCGGAGAGCGGATTCGACCGCTTTGAACTTGATTCCATCCTGACTCGTGGCCTCGACGCCGCGGGCTTTACTCAACCCCGACCGATTCAGGTCGAAACCATTCCGGCCTGTCTCGAGGGACAGGACGTGATGGGACTGGCCCAGACTGGGACCGGAAAAACCGCAGCCTTCGCGCTGCCCATCCTCCAACGGCTGATCGAGGAGCCGGGCGATGGACCACTGGTTTTGGTGCTGGCGCCGACCCGTGAGCTTGCGATCCAGATTGACGCTGAGATCCGAACACTTGCGAAGTTCAGCAAAATCGAAACGGTGACGATCTTCGGCGGTGTGACCGCCAGCTCGCAGATTCGCACCCTGCGCCGCCGCCCACAGATCGTGGTCGGCTGTCCAGGGCGGGTACTCGACCTGCTGCAACAGAGGCAGCTTGATCTCTCGCACGTCGAGACCCTTGTCCTCGACGAGGCGGATCACATGTTTGACATGGGTTTCCTGCCCGATATCAAGAAAATTCTCGCGGCCCTTCCCAAGGATCGTCAGAACCTTCTGTTCTCAGCGACGATGCCCAAGGCGATTCGGGAGCTGGCGAGTCGGATTCTGAATCAGCCTCATGTCGTGGAACTCGCGATCGAGGCGCCAGCAGAACGAATCGATCACGCACTCTATCCGATCCCGGAAGGGCGTAAGCGCGATCTTCTCGATCGTCTCCTCGAGGAGGACGATTGCAAGACTGCGATCGTGTTTACACGGACGAAGCATCGCGCGAAGAGACTCGCAGAACAGCTGACGAAGCAGCGACATCGCGCTGTGGCATTGCAGGGCAACATGTCCCAGGCACAGCGCGATCGTGCGATGAGCGGGTTCCGAGAAGGTCGATTCGACATTCTCGTTGCGACCGACATCGCCGCGCGTGGCCTCGACGTCGCGGGCGTCGACTACGTGATCAACTTCGATCCGCCGAGCACGCCCGAGACCTATACCCATCGTATTGGCCGTACGGGTCGATCCGAGGAGAGTGGCAAGGCCTGCACTCTTGTTACACGCGAAGATGCGGCCTGGGTTCGTGACACAGAGCGAGTTCTCGGCACACCGATTCCGCGCCGACAGTTTCCGGGTTTCGAGAAAGAAGATCTCAAGGCCGGAGGCGGAGGAGGTCGTCCGAAATCGGTCGCATCGAATCGGCGAGGTCCCGCGCGAAATGCCGACAAATCCGGAGGCTCCGAACGCAGTCAGAAGCGCCGTCGGCCGAGTCGAAAATCGACCAGCGACGGCGCAACGCGAGCGGCGGCACCGACAGCTGGCCGGAGCCGGTCTGGAGAACGCAGCGGATCCCGCGGGCGCAATTGAGGGACCGAGGGGCCGACTTGGGGCCCCTCTCGCGTCCTCCATTTCCGAGTATCGATGCTCAGGCTCTCTAGATTCCATGCATGGTTGTCACCGGTGCTTTGGTCGTATTGACGTCGGAACCGGGAACGATGATTCCCGAACCGGCCGGAGCGCTCTTGCCGGACCTTGGCCTTGCGGCTTGGCTGCGCGTCGCTTTCGTAACAAGGATTGACGCGATCCGGCCTCCGGGTGGGTCCGGGCCTCAAGCACAGGCCCGCGCGAACCGATTCATATAGGAAGCCTGACCCTTACTTGGGAGATTCCGTGAAT
>JAQBEG010000367.1:0-3961 GCA_032123985.1 Deltaproteobacteria bacterium | reverse complement strand
ATTGCCAGAAGAAACGCTCTCGGCCATCGCTCGCTCAACCTCGTTCGAGGTCAGCATTTTGAGCTGAATCGCGAGGCGCCCCAGCAACGGTATCGGCTTTTTTTTGTCCGCCATCGCTAGGCGGTATCGGCATCTCCGGCTGGTGCCCTGAGCCCCGGAGAAGCGCTTTTCAAATCAACCCGCACGGCTTTGCGAAGCCTCACGGCTGTCTAGACGACTCTCGGCGGCCGTTTTTGTGGACTGGGCTACGGTCGCGGCCCCAATGGATCCCTCAACCGGAGATTCTCGTGTCCAGCGACACCCCTCGACCCCAGGCGGAAACGCCCTCGCAGTCCAGCCCGGCTGGCGCTGGTCCGAGCCTCGACAGCACGCAGCGCCGCTACCTGCGCAGTCTTGCCCACCCATTGAAACCCGTAGTCTTCGTCGGCGAGGGAGGCGTCAGCCCAGCCGTACTGAAGGCTCTTGATGAAGCGCTCACGGCGCATGAGTTGGTAAAGATCCGGCTACGGCAACCCGCTGACAAAAAGGACACCGCACGCGAGCTCGCCCGTGAAAGTTCCTCTGCCCTGTGCGGCGTAGTCGGCCATACCGTCGTGCTCTACCGACCCCATCCCGACGAGCCCAAGATCAGTCTCCCGGCGCGCGACTGAATTCGTTGCAAGATGCTAACCGTGGATTCGCTTCTCGCGACCGGCCCACTCTTTTTCACGCAACCTGAATTTCTGGATTTTACCCGTCGCTGTTTTCGGGAGTTCGCCGAACTCCACTTGCTTGGGGCACTTGAAGTGGGCCAGATGATCTCGCGCGTACGCGATCACCGTCTCCGCGTCGAGCTCCGCGCCGGGCGCGGGAACGACGAAGGCTTTGGGTACCTCGCCCCATTTTTCATCGGGGATGCCGACCACGGCTACTTCATGGATATCGGGATGGCCATAGAGCACGTTCTCGACTTCGATCGTCGAGATATTCTCGCCGCCTGAAATGATCACGTCTTTGCTTCGGTCCTTGAGCTCGATGTAGCCGTCGGAATGCATCACGCCGACATCTCCCGAATGGAACCAGCCGCCACGAAATGCATCGGTCGTCGCCTCGGGGTCTTCGTAATAGCCACGCATCACGTTATTCCCGCGCATTACGACCTCACCCATCGCCTCGGCATTCGCCTCGATGTCGTTCATGTCGTCGTCGACCACGCGTAGATGAAGGGAGTGCAGGAAGGGCACGCCCTGTCGCGCCATCTTGGCGGCGCGACCGGCAGTAGGGAGGTCGCGCCATTCGTCCTGGATTTCGCAGAACACGTGTGGTCCGTAGGTTTCTGTCAATCCGTAGAGATGCGTGATATCGAAGCCCAACTTCTCCATCTGCTCGAGCAGGTTCGGCGAAGGTGGCGCTCCGCCGGTACATACCTTGATAGGCGGATCGAAATATCGACCCTTCGCCTCGGGATGCGACCCGAGCATCAAGAGCACGGTCGGCGCACCGTTGAAATGCGTGACCTTCTCTTTGTCGATCAATCGAAAAATTTCGGGTGGATCAATCCCACGTAGACAGATGTGTCGAGCGGCTGCACCCGTCAGCGCCCAGGGCATGCACCAGCCATTGCAATGGAACATCGGAAGCGTCCAGAGAAAGGTCGATTCACGCGTCAGCGAGTGCGTCGCGATCTGACCCATTGCATTCAGCATCGCGCCGCGATGCGTATACATCACGCCCTTTGGGCGACCGGTCGTGCCCGAGGTGTAGTTGATCGAAAGGACTTGATCTTCATCCTCGAGTCGAGGTTCGATGCCCAGGACCGGCGCGCCTCGGAGAAACGACGCGTAGTCGTATTTTCCGGGCCGAGCGGCAACGTCCCCATCGGAGACTTCGATGACATATTCGAGATCCGGACATTCGACGAGCATTTCATCGAGAGGCACGACGAGTTCGGGATCGACGAGCAGAATTTTCGCACCGCTGTGGCGCAGGATGTAGTCGATCTCCGCGGGTGCAAGACGGGTATTGATAGAGACAAGCGGAGCCGTCAAGAGCGGTGCAGCAAAATGAGCTGCGAGGTGGACGGGCGAATTGTGAAGCAGAACCGCAACTCGATCGCCGGCTTCTACGCCCGCACGTTCGAGTGCACCCGCGAGCTGACCGACCTCCTCTGCGAAGCGCCTCCAGTTCCAGCGCTCGGTGCCATGGACGACCGCCTCCCGGTTCGGAAAGACGCGAAGGGTCCGCTGAAGAAGCGAGATCGGCGTCATCGGATCGCGCCATACAGTCCTCTGTTGATCGATCATTTCGAAGCTCTCCATAATTGAGATCGATCGTATCGCACACCGCCGTCGTGCGAGGCTGAGGAAGAAACGCCGCTCACTGGCCTTCTCTCATTCGCTAGCAGCCCGGTCGCGGGTCGGGCTTCTGGCGGCTCGCGGCGGGGGCGGCACGGCGAGGGCGCGCCGTGATACCGTTCCTGACATGGAACCGAATTCCCATCGCATCAAAGGCGCCCATGGCCTCGAGCTGCACGTTCTCGAATGGAGTACCGAGGGTGTCCCCCTCGTTCTCCTACACGGGCTTGGAAATGAAGCCCACCTCTGGGACGACTTCGTACCCAGCGTCGCGCCTCACTACCGCGTTCTCGCACTCGATCAACGCGGGCATGGGGACTCCGATTGGGATCCGGAAGCTCGCTACGACGCGGAGTCGATGACCGACGATCTAGAAGCCGTGCTCGACGCGTTCGAGATCGATCGCTTCGTGCTGGTCGGATTCTCGATGGGCGGACGCGTTTCGATGACCTTCGCTGGGCGCCATCCAGAACGACTCGCCGGACTCGTGATCGCTGATATTGGCCCAGAGGTCGATGCGCGGGGAGTCCTTCGCATTTCCGGCGAAATGGCGGAACGCCGATCTCCGGTCTTCGCCAACGTCCAGGAATATGCGGGCATGCTCTCCCTGAACTACCCCGCCGGGCAACCCCACGCGCTCAAGCGAATGGCCGAACATGGCCTTCGCGAACGTAAAGATGGACTTTTCGAACTGAAGATGGACCCGAAATTGCGCGCAGAGCGCCCGACAGACGAGGCCTCCAAGGCGAAGGAGGAAGCATTCATCCAACAACAATGGGACGCGCTCGCAAAGGTTCCCTGCGCCACCCTGGTCGTACGCGGAGCCGCATCCGACATTCTCTCGCCCGAGGTCGCAGACAAAATGGTCGACGACGTGCTGCAGAACGGTCGCCTCGCAATCGTTCCGCAGGCCGCGCATTCGGTCATGACGGATAATCCGCAAGGATTCGAAGACGCAGTCTGCAGTCTGGTCCTCGGCTAGAGTGCCGCGCTCCGCGAGAACCCCGGCGACTCCGAAATCTCCGGCGATGGCGGCGCTTCAGCGCTGCTTAGCGATGACCGGCACAACGACCGCATAGCGCGATCTGGGTCAGGCCCTTTTCGCCGAGTCCGAGGAACGCGCTCTCGCCGGCGCTGAGGTTTCGAGCGCATCGACCGCACTGGAAGTCGCGGTTCAGGACCAGCGGCTGCCAACCCAGAATGTCCGGAAAGAGTTCCGCCGCCCGGGGCCGAGCCTCAGTCGGTTGCGCTTCTTCCGTCGTCACAGGGTCATCGGTTGCAGTGGCCTGCGATTTCTCGGACGATTCATCTCGTTTGAGTTCTGCTTCGACGTCGTCATCCTCGAGGTGAGTTCGACGACGACGGCGGCTCTTGGGGCTACGACCGCGATGACGTCTGCGGCCGCCCGAGTCAGCTTGATTGCGAACGCGTTCGCGCACTCCCTCGGCCTCTTCGATCAGTTCGTCGAAGAGCCCCCCGACATCGTCGGACACTCTGTCGACCATCGTAAAGACTTCTTCGAGGACATTGCGGACCAGATTTGAGGCCGGGACCCGGAGATCGTCAGCGAATTTTCGGATGTCATCAGAGAGTTGCTCAGAGACCCGGGTGTGGAGGACCCGTTCTTT
>JAQBEG010000366.1:0-6253 GCA_032123985.1 Deltaproteobacteria bacterium | reverse complement strand
GATCAGATCGACGGTCAGGATGTTGTAGGCGTTGATCCAGAAGGCGAGTCGTTCATCACGGGGCAATTTGCTGGGGTTTGCATTGCGGACCTGGCGAGCCAGCCTTTTCCAATCTCGCGATTCTTCGAGAGCTCGGTAGTCGACTCGCGTTCCAACGACGTCGGGGACAGTGCGCGTGTGTTTCTCGAGTAGTCGTCCATAGAGGTCGAGGTCGATTGGCGTGTCGTTGGCCATCGCCGGGAGCCCGAATGCGAGAAGACAACCAATTGAGATGAGCGAATGCGACAGGGAACGACGGGCAGACATGAGTATGTGGCTCCAATGTGAGGCGTCGGGAAGAGTCGTTGGGGACGGTCTTGCGAGTTTTACGGCGGAGAACGCTTTTTGGTTTCAATTCGACTCGGTATTGTCCTGGAGCGCGCAATAGGCAAGGCGAAGCACGATCGGCTCCTCAACGAGCTGGATCAAGCCATGTCGCCGCCGGGTATCGCCTCCGGAGTCTCCGAAGAATCGTGTTCTTGCCGGTAAAAGCCGACAATGTCCCGATAAGACACGTGCCCAAGGAGTTTGTCAATTCCATCGGAGGATTCGACGATCGGAAGATTATCGAAGTCACCATCGCCAAAGAACTCGAGAGCCCGAATCAGGTTGTCGTCTGGTCTCAAGAACACGCTGCGCCGATTGACGAGATCGTCGGCAAGCACCAACGATCCGAGTTGCTCGAACTCTTCTCGATCACCGAGGTCGTTGAGCGACACCAGTCCGGAGAGTTCACCCTGGTCGTTCTGCAAGAGCAGGTCGTGCTCGCCGGACTCGCGGGCGAAAGATTCGATCTCCGTGAGTGGTAAGTCGTGTCGGATGACGGCGGATCGACCGTAGATTCCCTTCATTGCGCCGCCGATCGTCGAGGATCTCAGGATATTGGGGTTCATCTCCCAAAGATGCGCTTTGGTGGAGAATTTGTTGTCCACCTGGGTCGTATAGATCGACCAGCGCCTCGACGTTACGAGTGCAACGACGGCCACGATCATCAACGGAGGCAGCAGATCGTATGCCCCCGTCAGCTCGCAGACCATCATCAGCGACGCGATCGGTGCGTTGGCGACGCCGGCGAAGAATGCACCCATGCCTACGACGACAAAGGGCGTCACGTCGGTCACGATTGCTGGAAAGAGCTGCTGACTGAGCGTTCCCACGCACCCGCCAAGCATGGCCCCGATGAACAGGCTTGGGGCAAAGACGCCTCCGGAGCCCCCCGACGAGATCGTGAAGGAGGTCGTGACTATCTTGAGTAACGCGAGTGTCGCGAGAAATCCGACCGTGGCCTTGAACCCATCAACCGGTTCGTTGAGCATCAGCTGTTGCACGTAGCCGAAGCCCTGGCCCATCGCCTGGGGATGGAAATAGCCGATGATGCCGACCAGGAGACCTCCGAGCGGCGGAATCAGGTATTTGTTGAGCGGTAGTCGATCGAAGAACAGGCGCTTCGAGCCATGCATGAAGCGCACGTAGAGATAGCCAACCGCCGAGCACACCAGACCTAGAACGATGTAGAAGAGGAAATGGATTGGCGTATTGAACGATTCGCCGCCGAACGCGAAGACGTGTTCGAATCCATTCACCGAGCAGAATACGGTGTAGGCCGTGACCGACGAGAGAATTGCCGGCGTAAGCGCGTCGGTCTCGAGATCTTCCTTGTAGAGCACCTCGACTGCGGTGAGTGCGCCTCCGAGCGGAGCCCGAAAGATTGCACCGAGGCCACCGGCGGCACCCGCCACCATCATCGTGCGCCGAGCCCTCGCTCCCATCTTCAGGGCGCGGCCAAGAGCCGAGCCTATTCCGGCACCGATCTGTGCGATCGGCCCTTCCTTGCCGGCGCTTCCACCCGAAGAAAGGGTTGCGAGTGTGGCGAGCGACTTCACGAGGGGCACGCGACTGCGCATCGATCCGGCCTTGTTGTGGAACGCGTCGATATAGCCGTCGGTCCCGGTTCCCTCTGCCTCGGGCGCAAACGTCTTGACCAGCAAGCCCGAAATCAAGCCGCCGCAGACGGGCAAAAGGACCAGTAGCCAGCGGCGCGGTGGGCCGATGGGCGCCGCCGCATAGCTTCCCTCCCCGTGTGGTTGCGGCAGGGAGAGTTGAGCCCACGTGTGCATCGTGATTTCGGTCGCTGCCTGCAATAACTCGTTGAAGACGATTGCGCCGAGCCCAGCCAGCACGCCGATCACGATCGAATAGAGATAGATCGTACGCGGATTGATGCTCGTAAAGAGTCCCCGAAGCCTTCGAATGTCGAGCACATTCTTCAAAATTCATCTCCGGCGGGGACCGCGCAGGGTAGGTAATCCTCGAAGCCAGATCATGCGTTGCCGAGAAGATCTCGATCGAAATGGCGGTGTTGCCAACGTCAGGTCTTTGCACGCCTCAAGCAGAAACTGCGCCAGGAAACGAAGGCTGTCGAAACTCCGGCCAGGGCCCAGACGACCATGGCGCCGGTCGGTAGGTCGAGGACGGCGGAGAGCAGGATGCCGAGAGTGTAGCCCAGCGTCCCGACTCCAAACGCCAATATCAGTCCTGAACGCTGTGGCATCGTGCGCGTCGCGAGGGCTGGAATGATCAGACTGGCAAATACCAGATACACACCCACGACCTGGACAGAGGCCGTCACCGTCAGCGCGAAGAGGAGATAGAACCCGTGTCGTCCCAGTCGATCACGAAAGCCAAACCAGACAGCCAGCACGGCGCCATAGAGGAACACGACGGGCACGAGCGACGACAGGTTGACCCATAGTATCTGGCCGACGAGCAAATCCTTGAGGTGTTCTCCTCCGTGCGGATCGTCGGCCAGGAGCAGCAGTCCTCCGGTTGCGGCGAGAACGAAAACAACGCCGATCAGGGCCTCCTGGACCTCGGGAAAGTGTTTCTCGAACCACGTCAGCAAAAAAGCGCCCGAAATCGCGGCGGTGGCGGCGGCGATCTCGACGCCGTAGCCCCCCAGTTCGAACTGCATTCGATCGGCGGCGATGACGCCTAAGCCGGAGATCTGCGCAACCGCCAGGTCGATGAAGATGATGCCGCGCGCCAGCACCTCGCGTCCCAGCGGAACGTGGGTCGAGAGAACGAGGAGTCCCGCGAGCATGGCCGGGCCGAGGATTGACAGGTCGAGTGCATCGAGATTCACCGCTTTGTTGCCTCCAGCAGTCGATCGAGCATGTCGTCGAACATCGAATACAGATTGGTCGCGCCCTCCGTGGCGCCCACGGCGTGCGGCAGAACCACCGCCGGAATGCCGGAACGTTCGGACAGCCAGCGAGATGGACGCTCGGGCTGATAGGTAGCCCGGACGATCAGCTCTACTTTCTGCTCCCCAAGCTCAGCGAGAAGATCGGCTAGATGGCCGGCGGTCGGAGGAATGCCGGGCTTGTCTTCGAGGTGCCCGACGACCTCGAGACCCAGCCAGTGCGACATGTAAACCCATGCGAGGTGGTGGGTGATGATCTTCACTCCACGCAGTGGCGCACCCCGTTCCTCCCACTTTGCGATGGCCTGCTGCCAGCGGTCGGCGAACTCCGAGCCTCGTTTTCGGTAGAACTCCTCGTTCTCGGGGTCGAGCTGTTGGAGCCGCTCCGCCACCACGACTGCGACGCGCGCGATGTTGTGCGGATCAGTCTGAGTGTGGGGATTGCCATTGGGATGAACATCGCCCTCGGAGCGGTCGACGCTCCGCCGAACATCGAGCATGGGCACGATCTTCGACACGTCGATATTGCCCACTTGGCCCGGCTGCACCCGAGGATTGCTGGCCTTGCGGAGCAGGACTGGAAGCCAGCCGATCTCGAGATCCGCGCCGCTGCAGATCAAGAGGTCGGCGCGGCGGAGCTGCGAGATCAAACTCGGCCTGGCCTGAATGTAATGGACGTCCTGGTGTGCCGACGTTGCGCTGTGCACCTCGACATGATCACCACCGATTCCTTCGACGAGCGCCGCCCATTCGGGTTCGCAGCTGAACACGCGCAGTTTTGTGTAGGCCGGCGAAGCCATTCCGAGAAGAGCCATGGCCAACAGGGTCGACGGTAGGAGCCGCAATTTGACGAACCGCATGGAAAGTTCCCCTTCGCTCAGAATGCGTGCGCACCGTGAGAGCCGATGCTGATGATGTATTGCAGGAAGATCAGCGAGTCATCACCGAGTCCACCCGCTTCGAAGCTGTACTGAAGGCGGAAGCGACTGAACTCGCTATTCGAGAAATCGACCATCGCGCTGGTCCGGCGAGGTGAGGAAAAGTCGCGGTCGAGGACGTTCGGCGGCAGCCCCCTGACTCGGTTGTCGCTCCACAGTTGCCCATAACGAAGTCCGACCCGCCAGCGAGGCATGAACTGATAGACGCCCTGAACGTAGAAGCCCTGGCCGTCTCCGCGAAAAGATCCGGTGGTTCCGTCGGATTTCAGATCCCCGCTCTCGTGGCTGTAGATGTACTCGGTCTGGAAAGTGCAGTTGCGCTCGCGGAAATTTCCGAGCGGCGCCCATTTCCAGACGAAGTCGGCGATGATCAGATCGGTCGTGCCGTCGAAGGAAACGCTGCCGCCGTTCCCGTCGTCGCTGTCGCGCCCATCGGAATCGGCGCGGAGGTAGGACAGACCTGTCTGCCAACTCTGGCTGTCTCCGAGATCGCCTGAGAGCTTTGCAAAAATCGTTGCGCTGCCGAAGCCGTGGTTTCCGGCGCCGGCTGCCGGAAACGCGTCGCCCCGCAAGATCTCACCCCCGAACTCGATGTACAGATCAGTCGGCGCGATCCAGCTGATCTGCAGGCCCGGATCCGACAAACTGCTATTCAGCATCGCTTCGTATACCAGGGGTTGATCTATGAAGTCCCACGTATGGGAATGACGGTCGTTCTGATAGCCGATCGCTGACAGGAATTGCCCGGCCTTCAGCCCAAAGCCGAATGGAAGAGCCAACGTCGAAAGGTAGGCTTCCTCGATTCCGATATCGTCCTGGTCGAAGCTCACATCGAAGAAGCCATACAATTTGTCGTCGACATTCGCGCTGAATACGAGTTCCGACTCGCCGAGCGCGAGTCCCTCTGAGCCTCGGCCCGTTTCGTCGCCCAGGAGGAACCCCGGAATGCTGCGATCACTTTCCCCGTTCGAATAGTACGAGGCACGTCCCTGCAGGATCGCGCTGATCTTCGGATTGAAGGTCTGTTCGAATCGATCGTAAGCGGCGGAGAAGAACGTCGCGTCCGCTTTGGCCTCTGCCTGCGTTTCTGCGACTGGTAATGATGTCTGATCCGATTCGGTGTCATCCTCTTCGAGGCCGACGGGAGTCTCGAGCGCTGCCGCTTGCGGCTCGGCTGCGTCCAAGCGGTCTTCGACCGCTTTCAGACGAAGTTCGTAGTCCCGCCTGATCGCTTCGATTTCGTTCTGTAGGGCTGCCGACTCCGGGTCTACTGCCGGAGCGGCGATTGCCGCTTGCGCTGCGAGCACCAGGCTCGCGGCGGCGACGAATATCAGAACGCGCGTGCGGAATTTCATTTGGCGCTTTCTGGCGACCCATGTCGAGTCGCGCAGCAGTCCGTGTAGTCGAAATTCGAGAAGTTTGGCCGTCAGTCCGCCAGCCGCGCTGAATTGCGATCGTGTCGCACAGACGCCGCGCTCGGATGCTGAGCGATCTCAGTCCGGTGTTCGTAGTTCGCACGATTGCACGCTACCGCCGGAAACGGGCTTTAGACGGTCGTGTCGAGCCTGTCGGGCGGGCACGGGGGTGCGCGTGGGAAGGTCGCCCCCTCGAGGCGGCGCGTCGGAGGGGCCTGCGATTCGGTGAACCCGCAGATCGGCGCTCGAAGCTGTATCCAAACGACGGGCGTCGCTGCGGGGATGCTGGCCGTGTGCTCGCCGACCGAGCAGACAACGCATCGGTGTGACCCTCCGTCGACCGACGCATCGGAGTTGTGCGAGACGGTGTGTGTCGAAACGAGGAGGTAGGCAAATAGCGCGATGCCGGCGATGTGTGCGGACCAGCGAGCGAAACGATATGCGACGGTACGCGATCGCCTTCCACTTCGCGGTACGAGCCTGAACTTCATCGCGTTGCAACTCGCATCTGTACTCGTTTCTCGAGCTGTGATGGGGAGAATGCCGAGCGAATGCTACTGATCGATTAGGCCTTTGCAACAGGCATATCCCCTGCGCCAATCGATGAGGAGGAATACCGATGAAGAACGCTCGACTGGGTCGATTTCTACGGACCGAGC
>JAQBEG010000365.1:0-5000 GCA_032123985.1 Deltaproteobacteria bacterium | reverse complement strand
TCGGAACCAACACGGATTGGATCGGCGCGATCCGAGCGCTCGAACGCGAAGGTCCAGTCGATGGACAGCGTGCAGTCGTCCTCGGCGCCGGCGGCACCGCTCGGGCGCTCGTCTATGCTTTGCGCGAACGCGCCTGCGAAGTCATCGTATTGAACCGGACTCTTGCGCGTGCCGAAATCCTAGTCGCGGAACTTGGCGCCACCTCCGCGGGTCGACTGACGGACCTCGCCGAACTCGCACCGGCGATCGTCGTCAACACAACGAGCGTCGGCTTGAACGAAATGGTCTCGCCCGTGCCAGCTGACTCACTCCCGACCGATGGAGTCGTACTCGATGCGGTCTATGCACCGGAGCGAACGCAGCTGCTGATCGACGCCGAAAACCGTGGCGCACGGACCATTGGGGGAAAGTGGATGCTCGTCTACCAGGCGGTCGAGCAACTGCGACTCTGGACAGCCGAGCTGGACAATCCCCCGAGCGACGAGGATCTAGCGAACGTGGTCGAGGTGATGGCCGGTGCGTTCGACGACGCCGGCTAGAACCGCATGCGAACTACGCGTGTCCTTCATGTGTTCTCGGCGCGCTCTCTACGCGTCGTAGCCCCATTTCGCCTTGTTCTTCGCGATCTCATCCGTCGTTGGAACGGCTGCTTCCGGGCGCTCCGGGACGATGAAGTCATCACGCTCATCGACGATCTTCGCGTTTATGGCCGTGTCTTCTTCGAAGACACTCGGGACCTGTTCGTCCTCGAAGATCGCTTCCCACGGACATTCTGGTTCGCAGACGCCGCAGTTGATGCACTCTTCGGGATCAATGTAGAGTTGATTCTCGTAGCCCGGCGCGTCGGACTTGTCCTTGTGTTGAACGATGCAATCGACAGGACAGACCTCGACACATGCCATATCCACGCAGTCGCGACACATTCGGGTGATTACCCAGGTCATTCAGAATCCCTCTCTTGTCGTTGATTGCCCGGCATCAGCGGGTCGTTCGCACACAACTGCCCCAACTCCAGGCGAAGTGGCAGCGGTTCAAAATCGTCTCGGCTACTTCAGTTTGGTTTCTTTGTAAATCACGTGCTTGCGCACGACGGGATCGTATTTCTTGAACTCGAGCTTGTTCGGCGTATTCGTTCGGTTCTTCGACGTCGTGTAGAAATGTCCCGTTCCCGCCGTCGACTCGAGTTTGATTTGTTCGCGCTTGCTTTTTGCCATGACTGATCAGCTTCCTCTCAGGCCCCGGCCGGTTCCGGTACCGGCTCGCCGCCGCGAGCAAAAACGCGGATGCGTTCTCCGTCCCGCTCCTCTACGCGTACACGGGAGGGCTTGTTGTCGCCGGGATGAACGAGCATCACGTTCGATGCATCGACATAACCTTCTGTTTCCACGATGCCGCCCTCACGAGCGCCACTTCGACCCGGGCGAAGATGTCGCTTCTGAAGACGAACGCCCTCGACGCGCACGCGACCGTTCTTTACATCGACCGCGATGACGCGGCCCTGCGCGGCCTTCGCCGAACCGGCACCGCTCACGACCTGAACGAGGTCGCCCCTTTTGATCTTCTGCATCTGGTCTTGCCCCTGCAACGCTTATCCGGCGTGCGCATGTCTGGAGAGCGCCTATGTATCCGCTAGACAACGGCTTTCGTCAAGGTCCCTCAGGGGAAAAACGCGGGTTTCCCACAATTGTTCCGTGCGACTGCGAGTCCTTTTGCCGACGAGCGCCCCAATCGCCCTGGGGTACGATCGCGCCGCCCGAATCGGAGAACTCGATGAAGAGACTAGCGATTGGAATCGCGATATTGACGGTATGCGGGTTTGTGGCCTGCAACCTCTTCCTGCCCGAGAGAATGGCCGTCAAGGGCCCCATCCTCAGCTCGCTCTTTGGAAGCGGGGTCGATGCGCCGAGCGACGGCGTGATCGAAAACCGTTTCCAGGTCGCATCTGGCTTCGAGGTCCAGCTCTTCGCCGAAGGCATCCCGAATGCTCGTTTCATGCGTTTCAGTCCCGGCGGAGACCTGATCGTCAGCCGACCTCGCAGCGGCGAGCTCGTCCATGTGTTCCGGGACCGTGATGGTGACGGTCGTTCCGATGGCCAGAAAGTGCTGCTCGGCAACCTCGATCGGCCACACGGATTCGATTTCCATGGAGGCCGGCTCTTTATCGGCGAGGGCGCTTCCATCGCGCGGGTCGATTTTTTCGAGTCCGGCCCCGACACGATCCGCCTGACAGGAGAACCCGTTCGCATCGTCGAGGGAATCCCAGCGGGCGAAAACCACTGGACTCGGACGCTTCGATTCGGTCCCGACGGCAAAATCTATTTGAATGTCGGATCGAGCTGCAATGTGTGCGAAGAGCCCGATCCACGTCGCGCCGCGATCCTCCGCTACGAGGCCGACGGGTCCGGCGAGGAAATTTTCGCCTCCGGTCTGCGTAACTCCGTGGGTTTCGACTGGCGGCCGGGAACGGATGAGCTCTACGCCACCGACAACGGGCGCGACCTGCTCGGCAACGACTATCCTCCGTGCGAACTGAACCTGATCGTGCGAGGCGGCTTCTACGGTTTTCCCGTCGCAAACGGCGATCGGCGGCCCGACCCCGACCTCGGTGAGGGACAGGAGGTGCGAATTGCCGCCTCTACTCCGCCCGCCCACCCCTTCGGTGCCCACGTGGCCCCTCTCGGCATGACCTTCATTCGCCACCCCAGCGCGCCCGCCGACTTTCTAGGAGCCGCCCTCGTCGCACAGCACGGATCCTGGAATCGCACGGAACTCTCCGGCTACAAAGTCGTCTCGCTCCATTGGGACGAACAGGGCCGAATCAGCGAACGCGATTTTCTGACCGGCTTCAATCTGGACGACGACGTCATTGGCCGGCCGGTCGATGTTATCGAAGGGCCCGATGGCGCCTTCTATGTGAGCGACGACTATGCGGGTGCGATCTATCGGATTACCCGAGCCGGAAGCTCGAACACGACCGCCAGCGCCCAGCCTACGATCCAGCTCACGAAGCCGACGCCGCGCACGGTCGCGGACCCGCTGGCCGAACTCGACGGCGCCACGCGCGAGGACCTCGCCAGAAGCGGCGCCGACCTCTTCGCCAGGAACGCATGTGGGAGCTGTCACATCGCGGCAGAAGCAAAAGCGGGCGTCGTCGTCAAACCACTCGGCGGACTCGAGGCGAAATACACGATCGATTCGCTCACGCTTTTCTTCCTGACCCCGCAACCGCCCATGCCTGTCGTCAATCTCGAAGCGGAGGACCGTCGCGCCCTCGCCGTCCATCTTCTTACGACCTATGCGAATTAGTTAGACCCGGGCGCGCTGCCTCATGAGCAGAGCAGAGGGGCTCATCGATGGTGATGGGTCAGGACGCCGTCGGGGCGGCGTTCGGTGACCAGTTTCCCATCGTCCTCGAGACAATCGAGCGCACCGATCAACAGGATGAGATGGGATCGCATCTCGCCGAGGGACTCCTCCACCGGAAAGAGGGCCTTCCAGATCTCGAACGCCGTGACATCCTGGCCAATCGCGGCAAGATGGCTCAGGCCGCGATCGATTCGCTGAAGCCGGACCTCGTAGTGGAGCAGCGTGTCGCGAACGGCGCGATCGGTACGCCGAATGATTCCGCCGTAGCCGGGCAGGAAGATTTTGTACGGCTGTCCTCGCAAGCGGCGAAGGCTTCGGCGTAGCTCGACGAGACCTCGAAAACGCGGTCGCCGCCGAAGTGCATCCTCCGGATCGGGAAGCTCGCTCTGGTAGAAGTTTTCGGCATAGGGCACGGCCTGTCCCATGATCTGATCACCGGTAAAAAGCAGTGCCTGATCTTCGTCCTCGAGCAGGATATGACCGGCCGTATGCCCTGGGCTATGTCGAACCGCGAAGGCGAAGTCTTTCCACTCGACGCGGTCTCCATCTCGCAGAACTCGATCGACCACGGTGGATTCGCTCTCCTCGTCGTCGACCGAGAGCGAATCGATTCGGTCTCCATGCAACCGATCGAGGACCTCTTCCGGCACGCCGTATTCACGAAAGAGCGGCGTCATCGCGTTGACACGACGTCGCACGTTCTCCGGAAACGCTTCGACGACGGGTGCATCCGCTTCGTGCACGAGGCATTCGAGATCGGCGCCTGCATCACGAATCGATTGAACGAGTCCCATGTGATCACGGTGCGCATGTGTCACGACGACGCGCTCGACGTCGGCCAATCCATGGCCGAGTTCTTCGAGGGCCGCTTCCAGCGCAGCCCGACTCGCAGGCGTTCGCGCACCCGTATCAATCAATGTCAGAGGCTGACTATCGATCAGATAGACCTGGACATTTTCAGGGATGGCTGCAGGAGCGTCGGCCATCGCACTGGCAAGCGGAAGCATGATCTGATGGATTTGCGGACGATCCGGAACCGGGCTGCAAACGAGCGGTGCAGGGGTTCCGGCTCGATTTCGAGTCCGGACCTGACGCATTCGAGGAGAATAGCGTGAGCGTCTGCCCATCGCTCCCGCCCGCAATGCTACGCCGTGACGATCCGGTGTCCATTCGATGACAGAGCGTGACTTGAAGTTCGATATGATCGCACGATGCGCGCAACGCTCCGCACGACATGGCAAGCCCTCTTCGGCGTTCTTGTCGCAACGCCTCCCAATGCCTCAATCTCGCGCGCACTCATTCGCTGGATCATTCTGTTGTTAGGCACGCCCTGCATTTTGCCAGCACCGGTCGCCGCGGAATCAAGCGCCGTCCTCGAATCTTTGGGCGATCTCGAAGGCGTCGAGGCGACGACTTTCTACACGGAAGGACACGCCGTCGGAACGTCATCCTTCCAGGTCGCCACCGAAGAGACGGGTGTCCGTCGGATGACCGTGACGATGGCGATCGAAGGCGGCGGCCGCAACGTATCCGAGGCGATGCTCGTGCCGATCACAAACACGATCACGGCAAGGCAGAACGCGGGCCAGACCGTTCGGCCCGTCGGGCCACGCCAATCCTTTCGGCTGTTGGAG
>JAQBEG010000364.1:0-14384 GCA_032123985.1 Deltaproteobacteria bacterium | reverse complement strand
GCCACCACCGGCAGATGATCCGAAGCCTTTCTCGCCGCAGGCGTATCGTGATGCCTAACAGCCACGACATCAGCCCCACGAGTATAGATCCTGTCGAGGGCCAGCATCGGCCTCGTCGAAGGAAAGCTCGACGGCCAATTGATATTGTGATGGAGGTTCAGGCTGTCCTCGAGCTGTTGGGATCCTTTGCACTTGCGCCAGGCGTTCATATCGCCCAATAGCACGCTAGGGCCGGAGTTCATTTGTGGATGTTCGAGGAGCGTCTGAACCTGGCGCGCACGCGTTCGATCGACCAGTGATAGATGGGTCGCGACGATGCCGAGACCGGCGTTCGAATGACCCACGTGGGCAGCCAGCGCCCCGCGGCGTTCGATGCGTGAATGAGAAATGTCGATGACGGATATCGCCGTGATCGGAAAGCGAGAGAGAATTGCGTTGCCGAGCTGACCGTGGCGATGCCGACGGGTTGCGGCGAAGGCAAGATGAAAATCCAACTCTTCGCAGAGAAGGCCCAGCGGATCTTCTCCCTCGGTTTCGAAAGGGCGAAGCACCTCCTGTAGTGCGATCACATCGGCATCGAGTTCTGAGATCACGAAGCCCGCGCGAGCGACATCTGGCTTGGTTCGGCCATTGATGCCTTGCCAGCGATGGACGTTGTAGGTCGCTACGCGCACGAATTCGGACATGATGACAGGAGGTATCGGCCGTCTGGGGCTTGCGACAAAGCACAAATGCGGTTCGTCAATGCCGCCGAGCGACGCGGCGACCCGATCGCGCGCCTGGCTACCGAGAACCCGCACCCGCGCGACGGAACTGTCGCGTGCGCGGCGTGCCATATCGCGTGCGGCGGCGGTGGCGCCCGACGCGCGGTCGCCCGCCCGAGCGGTCTGCGCACGAACCCGCTGGACCGTGTTTCCGCCTGTGCGGATTTTTCGCGTGACCTGCTTGCGCGCCACGTCTCTCCTCGTCTACAGGACTCCCGGGGTTTTCACGGGACCCCATGAATAGGGGGCTTATACAGATGGCCTCACGCGGCTATCGTAGAGACACCGCACAGCGAGGCTCCGTCAGCTTGGCAGGGCGTTGCCCCCGCTTTTCGAGCGCTCCCATCAATGGATTGCCCCGACTATGGACCAGACAAATTTGATTCGAGGGTCGAATACCCCAAGTCTTCCGGCCGCTCTATTGAAGCAAGCGAAGCGTCGTATCCATACGCGACGTCTTCCGGCTTGGAGTCCCGCCCGGTCCGGAGACTAGCCCATCCTCTCTGATCGCTCGGCTGCCCCCCGGGGCTCTCTGTTGAATCCGAGTCGAGAACGAGAGTTCAAGGGTCTTTCAGTCTACAGCTAGCGCCGCGCCAAGCCGCCAATCCCAGATCATTCGAAGCCCAGCCCCTCTAAGGCTGAAATCCGATCCCGAGGTCCGACCTGGCGACCCCGGGACCGGACGCTCTTTGTTCCAGCATGTTCCAGCAAAAGTTTCGAGGCCAACGTCATGAACGATTCGCAATTTTCGCTCCTGAACGAGCTTCCCACTCTTCATCGCTCCCCGACCGTCCGCGCAGCCGCGGCCCAATTGGTCGAGGCCGTCCGACAGGAGGGCAGAAATCGCATGCTCTCCTCGGATGCCTACGAAGCGAGTCTCGCGGCATTGGGAAAAATGCGGGGCCTGCCCATGATTTATCCCCTGCTCGCCGGTGGCGCGGGCGAAGGTGCCCTGGGTTCAGCTCGCCGACGGGCGGCGGATCCTGGACATGGTGTCCGGCATCGGACCCTATGTGTTCGGGCACGACGACCAGGATCTGCTCGAAACGGCGGCTGTCGCCGCGGCTGCGGACGTGGCCTTTCAAACGTGCACCGCATCCCCTTCTACGATCCGGGCGACCCGGATTCGACGCAGAAAAGCGTCGACGCAGTCGACCGGGCCATCGCACAGAACCCGGGCCGTATCGCGGCCATGTGCTTCGAGCTGATTCAGGGCGAGGCTGGATTCACCGCCGCGTTCTTCCGCGCATTGAAAAGCTCGTCGCAGGCACATGGGCTGGTTCGACGGTCGGGATGGCGATGGGCGCGAGAATCCTCGAGTGGCTCGAATCCGAGGGGTATCTGGGTCCGGATGGCGGCATTAGTCGCCTCGAGAGTCGGATCAACGCAGCATTTGCGTCTCTCGACGCACGGCTGCCCGGCGTCATCACGGCTCGCTCGGGCCTCGGCGCGATGCAAGCCTTCGTCGCGTGGGATGGCGATGCGGAGGTCACGGCCAAACTCGTGAACATATGCCTCGATGAGGGTGTGCTCTTCCAGACGGCCGGCTCGTCCCCGACTAAAATTAGACTTCTGCCACCGCTCTGTCTGACAGAAGTCGAACTCGAATCGGCCTTCGCTTCACTCGAGAGAGCGCTGCGACGGGTCTCGACGTGCTTTGATCTCGCAATCGGCGCGTCCCTCATCGGCTGAGCGCGGCGATTGGTCGATCGATGGAATCTAGTCGCGCGGAACGTCTCGATCGAGCACGGTCTGACGTTCCGCGCGGCGGGCATTTCGTATCGACTCGTCACAAATTTTTCGAATGGCGTCGGATAGCGCGGGGAGGACGCTGTCGGAAGTGTTGTATCCCGAACCGCTGCGGATGTAGGCCTTGAGCCGGCTCGCGACAATCAAGATTTCACTCGCGTCCGCCCCAGTTGTTCCAGCCACACGCTCGCGAGATTTTCTCTTGCGCGGGGCGCCCTCGGGCGGGTCGGGCACTGTCGGCGCGCGTTCTTCGACAGCCCATGCTTCACGATGACGCTCGGTCGGAAGATGAATCTCCCAACAGTCGACCGTGCAGAAAACGAGTGCAGTCCGCTTGCGATTACAGGTAGATACGCTGCAGACCCAATAGATCATGCCGAGCTCTATATCGTTCTTGCACGCGCTACAGCGTCGCCATCGCTCGGGCATTTCGCCTCCTCGCAACCCAGACCCGACGGATACCTTCCCCCGGGCTGGCTATCCCATAAAAAATTCGATCCCAGAATAGGAATAGTCGGGCGGACAGGGCAAGGCATCTGGGCCGAAGAGCGAATCGGAGGCCCAGCCGATTCTCGTATCTGAAGCTTTCGGAGCTATTCTCGGCCACCCCCAGTGGGTGGGTGACCCAGCCGTACGCAGTCCTGGAGTGTCCGAACGCCCGTGCTTGATCTCATCCTCTCGCCAGTCGCCATTTTCGCTGGATGCGTGCTCCTCTACGTGGGCGGTGACATGCTCGTTTCTGCGTCGACCTTCATCGCCGATCGGATTGGCATGAGCCCGCTTGCGATAGGCTCGACCATTGTCGCGATTGGCACGAGCGCGCCTGAACTTTCCGTAAGCCTCGACGCGGCATTGTCCGGACATTCCGACGTTTCAGTCGGAAACATCGTCGGGTCGAATGTCTGCAATATCATTTTCGTACTCGGCCTCTGCGGTCTCGTTTCCCACCTCCGAGCTTCGCGTCAGGTCGTTCGGATCGACTTTCCGATTCTGATCGTCGTTTCCTGCATCTTCACCGCAATGATCAGCGACGGAGTCATCACCCGAGTCGAGGGAATCGTCCTGATGTTGGGACTCGTCACATACGTGATATGGAATCTGCGCCGCGCCGCCGAAAACCTGGAAATTGGGGAATACGTCGCCGGAGAAGTCGCAGAGGCGCTAGGCGATAAACAACGGACCTGGATCGGTCCAGTCGGCCGCACATTTGCCGGCATCGTCTTCCTCGGTCTCGGTGCGAAATGGCTCGTCAGCGGTTCGCTCCATGCTCTCGAACCCTTCGCGCTGAGCGAAGCAGCGATTGGACTCACCATCGTCGCGCTGGGTACCAGCGTCCCCGAAATCGGCACGTCGATCATCGCGGCGCGTCAGGGACATGGCGATCTCGCGGTCGGCAACGCGATCGGCTCGAGCGTCTTCAACCTACTAGGCGTGCTCGGGTTGACCGCGATCATCCGACCCCTCTTCGCCTATGAAGTTACGATCATGGACGGCGTCATCCTGATTGCCGTCAGCTTCGTCGGTCTCGTCTTGATTGCACGCCCGCAAGGAATCGGTCGCGCGCAGGGCGGAGTCATGGTGGCCGCCTACATACTCTATCTATTCGCGGCCGTCGCGTATCAAACCTGAACAAACGGCTCGACCAAACAGGGCACGTCAGCGGCCATGGGATCTGGATAGCGGAGCCGAGTCTCGATCTCGACAACCCCGACATTCATGTCGTTTCTCCTAGACGCGGCAGCACATCACGCACGAGGGTCTCGAGCGATTCCCAGGCGTAATCGATCGGCAGACCGCCACAGAGCGGCTGCATCATGAACACACCGTTCTTCTCTATTTCGGCAACCGCTTCATCCGGAGAGAAGATCTGATAGTTGCCCTTTGCCGCGCGCAGCGCGGCGACAGTCGTCGCACCACTCTTCGTCGCGGAATCGATCTCGTCGCCCATCAGCTCGGCGTAGGCCTTCGCATCGTGAAGCAGATGCGGACCCCATTTCGCCCAGGCTTCATCTGGATCGCGAGAAACGAATGCCGACATCGCAAGACCCGGCTTCGGGTTGATGCAGAAGCCAGGAGAACGACCTTCCGCCTCGCATGCTTCGCGATAAATTTCCTCGAGATCTGGATCCGTGCCCATCGCAATCATGCCCATCCCGAGGCGAGCGGCGCGACGCGCACTCGCGGCCACGCCTCCCCCCATCAACATGCTTGGGCCGCCGTTTGTGTACGGCAGGGGTGTCACGCGAACCGACCGACCCTCGAACTCGAACTCCTCACCCGACCACGCACGTCGCATCACGCGAATGCAATCTTCGAGTCGCCGGCCTCGCCCCTTCATTTCGCGGCCAAACATCTCGAACTCCGACCTCACATATCCGATCGCTACGACATATGAGACCCGACCCGCAGAAACGAGATCGAGCACAGCCATCTGTTCCGCCAGCTCCACGGGGTCGTGCAGCGGCACGATCAGCGCGGCGACCTGGATGGGCAGCTGCTTCGTTCGCGCGGCCATGGCACTCGCCAGAATCATCGGCGCGGGCAGATAGCCATCCGAGCATCGATGGTGTTCGCAGACCTGCACCGCCAGGCAGCCATGCTCCTCGCCCCAGGCCGCCATTTCGATTGCCGTGCGGTAGAGGTCCGCGCTAGTGGCTCCGAACTGGGGCGCGCGCATGTCGAAGCGCATCGTGAACATCGATTGACCTCGTCCTCGGCAGATACCGCGAAAACCAATCGTAGACCGCACGGCCACGAACCGCCTCCGAGCAACGTGATGCTCGCAGACGATCATGTCACACTATTGAGAGCGATTCGCGTTCTTCGAATCTAGCGACTCGCCTATGATAGGATGCCGATTCGAAAGGTCCTCAACGCGAGAGCTAGCCGTGACGAAGCCGAGAAGGCGTTGCGGCAAGGCCAGGAGACGCTGAATGAGCAGTATCAAGGGCCCGATCAAGGCTTCGGATCTGATGGTGAAGGCGCTCGAGCAAGAAGGCGTCGAGTACATCTTCGGGATTCCCGGTGAAGAGAATCTCGATCTGCTCGAGAGCCTTCGCGGGTCGAAAATCAAGCTCATCATTACTCGCCACGAGCAGGGCGCTGGATTCATGGCGGCGACGATGGGTCGACTCACAGGAAAGATCGGCGTCTGTCTCTCGACGCTCGGACCCGGTGCGACGAATTTCGTGACCGCGGCCGCGTATGCCCAGCTCGGCGCGATGCCGATGATGATGATTACCGGTCAAAAGCCCATCAAGAAGAGCAAACAGGCACGCTTCCAGATCATCGACGTCGTCGAGATGATGGGACCGGTCACGAAATACGCCCGCCAGATCGTTCACGGAGCAAATATCCCCTCCGCCGTTCGCGAGGCGATCCGCCTCGCCGAAGAGGAGCGACCCGGCGCGGTCCATCTCGAACTGCCCGAAGACATCGCCGAGGAACAGATCGAAGAACCCTTTCTTTTCGAACCCAAGGCTGCACGGCGCCCGGCTGCAGACGCCAAAGCCATCGCCGAAGCGGTCGATATGATCGAAAGGGCACAACACCCGCTACTGCTTGTCGGCGCTGGCGCAAACCGCAAACGCACGAGCAACATGCTCAAGGAATTCGTCGAACTTACCGGCATGCCTTTCATCTGTACCCAGATGGGCAAGGGCGTGATCGATGAACGGCACCCACACTACATGGGCACGGCTGCGCTCTCCGACAACGATGCGGTCCATGACGCAACATCCGCAGCCGACCTGATCATCAATGTCGGCCACGACGTGATCGAAAAACCTCCGTTCTTCATGAACGATGGTAGTTTCAGAGTTATCCATATTAGTTTCGCTTCGGCGGCGGTCGATGCGATCTATTTTCCTCAGCATGAAGTAGTTGGCGACATCGCGAATGCAATCTGGCAGATCAACGAGTCGATCCAGGTCCCGGATCACTGGGACTTCTCGATCTTCAGGACTGTTCAACGCCAGGTCGAAGAACACACGACCGAGAAGTCGGACAACCCTTCGTTCCCATTGATCCCTCAGCGCGTCGTTGCCGACGTCCGCAAAGCGATGCCGGATGACGGCATCATTTGCCTCGACAACGGCATGTACAAGATCTGGTTCGCTCGCAATTACAAGGCGCACCAGCCCAACACGATTTTGCTCGACAATGCGCTCGCGACAATGGGTGCCGGCTTGCCTTCTGCGATCGGCGCTTCCTTTGTGTACCCCGATCGGAAGATCGTCGCGATCTGCGGCGACGGTGGCTTCATGATGAACTCTCAGGAACTCGAGACCGCGGTGCGCACGAAACGCAATGTGACGACGCTCATCCTGCGCGACAATTCGTACGGAATGATTCGCTGGAAGCAGGGCGAGGCCGGCTTCGAAGACTGGGGCCTCGGTTTCGGGAATCCTGATTTCGTCGCCTATGCCAATAGTTATGGTGCGAAGGGCTTTCGGGTCGAGAAGGCGGACGATCTGCTCGCAATGCTTACCAGCTGCCTCGACGCTGGGGGCGTGAACGTCATCGAAGTTCCAATCGACTACGCCGAGAATGCGAATCTGATCAAGAAGTAGGGCACTCCTCGATTGCGGCAGAACGGAGAGGGGTCCGAGAGCGATCTGCTAACCTGCTCCCCCATGTCGAAACCCTGCATTTTCATCGATGGCCACGCCGGTACGACCGGCTTGCGCATCCGCGATTGGCTCGCTGGACGCGAGGACATCGAGCTGTGGACGCTCGACGAGGCTCTGCGAAAATCGGAACTCGCGCGAAAGAAGGCGATCGTAGAGGCGGATCTCACGGTGCTCTGCCTGCCTGACGAAGCTGCGATAATCGCGGCCGGTTGGGCCGCCGAATCCGGCGCCCGGCTGATCGATGCCAGTTCGAGTCATCGGGTCAGCGATGGCTGGGTGTACGGGCTGCCCGAGCTGACCAGGGACCAACGGGATTCGATTCGCAAAGCGCAATGCGTCACGAATCCGGGCTGTTATGCCTCGGCCTTCATTGCACTCCTGCGACCTCTAGTCGACGCAGAGATCGTGCCTGCCGACGCCGGGCTTTCGATCCATGGTTTGTCAGGCTATTCGGGCGGCGGGAAATCACTCATCGCGCTATGGGAGTCGCCCAACAACGGTCGAGTCGGACTCCCTTACGAGGCGCCCTATGCCCTCGATCGAATCCACAAGCACGTCCCGGAAATGCAGCGCTACTCGGCCCTCGTCCAGCCGCCTCAGTTCGTCCCCGCCGTCGGACCCTTCCCGTGCGGCATGCGGGTCGAGGTTCCGATCCATCGGAGCCTGCTCACGCATGGCGCAAGCGGTGAGTCCGTGTGGCAGGCCCTGGCCGATCGCTATCAAGACGAGCTATTCATCGACGTGGCCCGCTTTACCGGCCTCGAGCCCGTCGACGATTTCGCTCTCGACCCGACGCGCTTGAACGACACCAACCGGATGGAGCTTCATGTCCTGCCCAATGCGGCGGGTCATGTGTTGCTCGTGGCTCTCCTCGACAACCTCGGCAAGGGCGCCTCGGGCGTGGCCATTCAATCGCTGAATCTGATGCTCGGTCTGGATGAGGCGACGGGGCTTTCGAAGTGAAACGCATTCTCTTGATCGCGGTCGCTCTGATGATCGCGGCCATCGCTCTTCCGCCGATGTGGTTCGCAGTCTTCAAAGCGGATCCACCTCCCGAGCTCCCACCCGCTGGACAGCGCGTCGTCCTCGCGGACGGAACTGGCTTGAACGTCCTGGATTCCGGCGAGGGCCCGCCCGTCGTGATGATTCACGGCTTACCGGGATCTGCTTACGACTGGCGAGAGACGAGCGCGGCGTTGGTGGGACTCGGCATGCGCGCAATCGCCTATGACCGCGTTGGTTATGGACGCTCGGACACGCGCAGCTCTCCGAATTACACGCCCGAGGCCAACGCCGCCGAGCTGATCGGCCTGCTCGAAGCCATGGACCTGCGCGACGTGACCGTCGTCGGATGGTCCTACGGCGGTTCGACGGCCATGACCGCCGCCATGAACGAGCCCGAACGCATCCGACGACTCGTCCTGGTGGGCACCGGCGGACCCGATTCCGACGACGCCGAGGTTCCCGAACCCTCGAACTTCATGCGCTTCTTTTATTCCGATGCGGTGCTGCACTGGCGAAATTCCATCCCGCCGTTGAGTGTCGTTTTGATGAAGGCGCTTTCCGACCAGGCTTTCAGTGGGGGGCCACAACCGGCATGGTGGCTCGAAGGCTTGCGCGCAAACTTCAGCCGCTGGGAAACGCTCATCACTTTCCGCGAAGAAATGATGGGCCTCACACCGGAGAACGTGGCCAACTTCGACGTCGCGCTGATTCATGTCCCGACACTCCTGCTTCACGCCGACGATGACCGACTCGCGCCTGTCGAGATCTCGAAGTATCTGTCGACCCGGATCGACGGTGCCAAACTCGTTGTCTATCCCGGTGCCAGCCACATGCTTCCGGTCACGCATGCCGACGCGATCGCGAACGAGATCGTCTCTTTTGCTCGATAGGGCGCGACCCGAACGGAGCACGCCAAAGGGAAAGTGTCTCCAAACTCGAATGCACGGACCGGAAATGTAAATAACAGAACATATTCGCCAACGCCCGGTCAGCCTCTCAACATTATTTTCCTATAGTCCAAATTTCCATTCCATTCTCGGCTCGATCAACCTAATGTAGCTAGCTGGTTCACTCGGGGTTCGCTAGATGCTCACGCCTTTTCAGATTCGCGCGCGCGAGGCACTCATCGAGAATGCCTTCTTTCGGACGTTCTCCGAAGATTGCCTGCGCTGGGTGCAACGAACTGCCGTGAGAAAAGGCGAACTGCTCTTCGAAAAGGGTAAGCCGAGCACTGCGCTCTTTGGCGTCGTCTCGGGGCAGGTCAAGCTTTTTTCGATGGGCGCCGACGAACGGCAAATTTCATTTGGGCGCGTCGGGCCGGGCGAGATGATCGGTGATATCGGCATCTCGAAGGGATCACCGCGCCACACGAGTGCCGTCGCACTGACCCATAGTGAATTCGCAACGCTGAGCCGGCACGATCTCAAGCCTCTGCTGAATTGCAACCCATCGCTCCGCGAAGCGCTCTCCGAAGCGTCCGCCGAGATGACTCGACGCCTGTCGGAGAGGATTGAGGACACGGCCTTCCTCACTATCGAAGCCCGTGTCGAGAAGACTGTATTCGATATTGCCCGTCGATTCGGCGAGCGCACCGAGGACAGCGGAACGCGCGTTCAGCTTCGCCGGCAGGATCTCGCAGATGAGGTTGGCCTGAGCTGCGAGAGCGTGAGCAAGGTCCTTTGCTCGAGCAGCATGCGGGACCCTGTCGAGGTCGGTCTCGGACCGATCATCCTGCTCGACGACTAATGTGCGTTTATGGGGCCGCGCTCGAGAACTTCGTAGAGTTCAACCGGACCGCCACCGCCGACGATCTCGAGGCCCTCTAGCGCTCGGACCTCGAAGGGACACCTCTCGCCAAGCCCTTCCCGAGTGGCGGCGCTGACCAATAAGTTCGCATCAATGCCGGTCGTGAGTGCTTCGATTCGAGGCGCCATGTCCAGCGGCTTCCCGACCACGACCTTCGAGAGCTGTTGCGGATTTCCGATCATACCGATCAAGACCGAGCCCGTGTCGACGCCGATGCCAACCTCGAGGACGAAGCGCTTGTTCGGGGGCTCCTCGACTTTGAGTGCCCGTGCCTGGGCGAGCATCGCGATCGCGGCTGCGACTGCGTCGGTCGGTCCGCCCGGAAAGAACATCTGGACGCCGTCGCCGCGATACTCGTTCATGAAGCCCCGATGTTCATGGGCGCACCGCTCGAGGCGTCCGACGATTTCGTTCGCAATCCCGAAACTTGCAGGCGAACTCATCAGGTCATTCAGGCTCGGAACCGAGTGGAAACCGCAGTGCAGCACACTCATCTGAGTGCGTGCATGGTCCCCGGCGTGAACATCCCGAATCGATTCCTTTTGCAGCGCCTGCATCAAGTCGAAGGGTACGAAACGGACGATTGATCCCTCGGTTTCCTTGAGTTCGAAATTGGATTCCTGCAGCTCGTCCGAAAGAGCTTCGACATCCGCATACGCGTGCGCGTAGGATTGCAACAGCGAGCGAGATTCCATCGCGAGCCAGACGACAACGAAATAGGGGAAAAGTTCGATCGACCCGCCATAGCCCGTCTGCGTGCGAATGACGTCATGCAGGATTCCGACGACGAAAACGAGGCCCGCGACCATTGTCGAGCCAGCACCGGCTAGACCACGTCGATAAGCGCGTCCATATTCTACGATCGCGAGAAGCATCAAGACGAGTGGCAGGATCAGAATGACGGGAATGGTCGCCAACACAACGGAAAGAGGCGCGAGAAGATCGATCGGAACGAGAGCAAGACCCGACAACAACAGGAGCTGCGTCACGCGCGGTGGCATGACACCCGGAACTTTGACTCGCAGGTAGGCCGCCGCGACGACTATCAGCAGCGCTGTATTGATGTACTCGATACGGATCAGCGCACTGAAAGAGACTCAGCCTAACACCAGATGATATAGATCCGAAGTCGTCCCTGGAAACATTCTCATTCCGACTAGCGTCGAAAAGAGCCCTAGCCATCCGCGGGCCTTCTCACTCGGACGAAATGCAAATTGCGCCAGGAAGATCAATCCGAGCACGCCGGTCGTCGTCGCGAATGCCGTGTAGAGCATCAATACGTAGGCGTTCCGCTCGACGATCTGGTCCGTGAGCCCGACGTACCATGTTCTTCGCAGCCCCCCGCCCCGGAAATCGAAATTGGCTACGTGAACGAGAATCTCGAACCGCGACACACCCAGCGGGAGGGCGTAGTTGCGATTCGCGAGTTTCGGCACCGTCGCCGCGGCAGTCGTACCCAAATCGCCAACTCCACCCACGGGCTCCCCGTTGATCCACAACCGGTAGGCGGTCATTGGAGAGCCGACTCTCAGCGTGAAGGGGCCCGAATCTGGCGGCAGGTCGAGTCGAGCGCGATATGACGCAATCCCCTTGCCTCCGATCGGGCTCGAGACGCCGGAATCGCTCCATAGTCGAGGCACCGGAAAGGACTCCCAGTCGCGTTGTGGGCAATCGGCAGATTTCGCTGGAACGAATGCGTGCCAGCAAATTTCCCATTCGCCTTCGAGCAGCACAATGCCCTTCGCCTCGAAGTCCCATTCCGAGAGATCGAGAACACCTTCGTTCACGCGCGGCGTATCGCCTGCTTGCCCACAGCCGAGCAAAGAGAAGGCGATCAAACCGAGCATGAGTGCCCAGAAAGAAGAACTCGGAAAGCGGTTGCTGATCGTGGCAGCGATCATCGAGGCCACCGAAGAATGAGGCAATTTTGAACCATTCCTGCGATTGGGTTTAGCGCGGCCACTGCAACGGCGCGCGCTAGAACGGGAATCGGCGCAATCTTGCTTGAGTTCTGCCGGAATCATTGCTTGTGTGGACCGCTTCACACTTTCCATTCCTGAACCCGATCACCCTATGACGGCAATCACGGATTTTGCCCAACCGGGGCGGACTTCCCGAATCGGCCCGTCCAGGAGTGAGCCAGATGTTGAATATGCAGAAACAGCCAATGCCCGCGAATGATCGCCAGCCTAATCGAGAAATCGTCGATCGGGTTCTCGCGGGCGACAAAGACGTCTTCGCCGATGTCTACAAGGTCCATTTTCGTCGAGTCTACGGGTTCATTCTGAAACGAGTCCGCAATTCGGCCGAGGCAGAAGATCTCACCCAGGAGACCTTCGTGCAGCTCTATCGATCACTCGCGGCCTATGAGGGTCGGTCGAGTCTGCTGACCTGGATCCTCGGCATCGCCAACAATGTCTGCTCCCGATACTTCCGCCACTGTTCACGCTGGATGGTCGGCCCGCACCAGGCCCGACCGCTGGACGATCGGCCGACCGAGGCAATGATCGAGAGTAGCATCGACGCCGGTCGCGTACTGGATCGCTGCGGCGAGGTTCTGGAAGAATCATGCTGCCCCGCACATCAGCAGATTTTCCACATGCGCTACGCAGAGAGCAGGTCAATCCGCTCGATTGCGGAGAGACTAGGAAAGTCGAACGCGGCCGTGAAGGTCAGCCTTCTTCACAGCCGTACAGTTCTCGCAGAAGGCGTCCCGGAGCTGAGTGTCGTAATGGAAAACTTTTCTCGGAGCGCTAGATCCCGAGCATGCGAGCTGAGTTCGCTCCCCTCAAGCCAGGCCAGCACGCAATAGCGGTAACGCTCGATCCGTTCCCATCGTGGTAAGCAGCGTCGTCAGCTTCGGTCCCTTCGAACGAGCGATCAGGAGATCATATGCGTAGGGATAAAAATCCTGCGACGTGAGCCGGGTCCCGTCACAGAGTGTCCGGAGATGCGGAATCAGCTCAGCCTCGGTGATCGCGGGACTCTCTTCCAGAATCGTCACCAGTCTGCCTAACACTTCCCTCGGCTCGCCGTCGAGCGGGCTTTGACTGGGCGTCTCCCTAATTCGATAGCGAAATTCCTCGGGCGCGAAATCAAGAATCCAACTCCAAACGCATGCCGCACGCTCTAGAAAGCGCGCACGCTCCGCCTCCGTCTCGACCTCTCCCGTCGACTCGTAGTGTGCGAGCGTCCCCGCCAGATCGCCGTCGTAGATTTGCAGAATGAGGGAGAGCGGTCGGAACGACGGCACGCGCGTCTGAGTTTCCCCCGGCTCGATCTTCTTCGGAATCACACTCGACAACTCGATGGTTCGCCGGACGATCTGGCGCTTCTTGTCCTTTTTGCTGCCATCGTCCGGCTGATGAGCGATCGCGACTGCGCGGTCGTAGTCCTCGTAAAGTTTGATGACATCCAGATCGAACGAGATCTGAAACTCCGAGTTGGGTCGCTGACTTGCGAAAATCCAGCGCAACATTTCGGGTTCGAAGACCCGTAGGCATTCCGCGACCGTGACCACGCCGCCCGACGAGCTCGAAATCTTTCCGCCAAAACCCTTGAGCCGGACGAAATCGTAGGCCACGTACTCGGGCGCCGTTCCACCATAGACGGGGCCCACGATCTGCTTGGCCGTGTCGTAGCTCCCGCCGGCGGAACTGTGATCCTTCCCGCCAGGCTCGAAGCAGACTGCCTCGAAGGCCCAGCGCATCGGCCAGTCAATCCGCCAAGGCAATTTTACATCGCCACCTTCGCGAAGATCCACGGTCGTCTTCTCGCCACAATCGCGACAAAGAAGCTCGACGTTCCATTCGCGATTCCACGAGAAGTCGACTTCGTCGCGCCCGCAAGCGCCGCAGAAGCCAGCGAGAGGCAGCCAATCCTCGGACAACGGTTGCTTGCGAAACTGATCGAGCACGCTGCGTATCAAACTCGCTTGCTCCAGCGCCTTGCGGATGCCTTGGGCATAACGGCCTGCGCGATACCGGCGAGATTGGCGAATGAACTCGGGCTCGATCCCGAGCGGCGTTAGACTCGACTCGAATTGCTCAATATGATGGCTTGCGTAGCTATCGGTCTGACCGTAGGGATCGGGAACGTCCGCAACGCTACGACGAAGATTCTGCTCGAGCATCGCCTTCTCGGGCGCATCGGATGGCACCTTACGGAATACGTCGAAATCGTCCCAGGAATAGATGAAGCGTACATCGATGCCCCGATCGCGCATCGCACGGGCAACGAGATCGACCGTCATCACTTCACGGAAATTGCCGACGTGCACGACGCCTGACGGCGTGATGCCCGCAGCGACCACGATTGGGTTGACATCGGGGTGGGCCGCAACGACGCGACGCGCTGCGATGTCCGCCCAATGCGAATAGTATGGATCGAACTTCTCTGTCCCCATGACCCCTTGCCAACACCTCCGAGC
>JAQBEG010000363.1:0-3808 GCA_032123985.1 Deltaproteobacteria bacterium | reverse complement strand
GCCCTCTTCCTCTAGATAGACCTTGAGAATATGAGGTAGGGAAAAACTGCAGGCCCGACCGTGGGGGATGCCCTTTCTCAACGTCAAATAGTAGGAAAGAGCATGAGCCACCGAGGTTTTGGTATTCGAGAACGCGAGCCCAGCCTCGAGTGCCGCAGACATGATGTGGCTCCGCAATTCGAGATTGTTCAGGTCTCGACAGAGGGGCTCGAGATGCGTCAAGAGCAACTCGATCGCTTCTAGAGCATGTCGCCGGGTTTCATCGGAGGCGTTTCGATTCCAGATCGACTCGAACGAATGCGAAAGTGCATCCAGGGCTGTCGCGAGAGTGGTTGCCAGCGGGAGGCTCAACGTGAGGTCGGGGTCGCAATAGGCGCGAACTGGATAGAGCGCTTCGTTCGAGATCGAGTATTTCTTGAGCTCATGATTGTCCCAGATAGACCCCCACGAGGTCACTTCGCTGCCAGTGCCAGCGGTGGTCGGGACGGCGACGAGCGGAACGAGATTGAAAGCTTCGATTCCTTCTCCATTTCGGATCGCCTCTTCCACCGAGTTGAATGTTCGAGACGAATCAAAGAGAGAGACGGCTTTAGCGGCGTCCAACACGCTTCCGCCTCCAATGGCCAGGAATCGTTCAGTCCGCTCGAAGTCGATCGAAGAGTACATTTCTCGACAAGATTCGAACGTTGGATTTTCGATGCAGCCATCGATGATCGCAATGGGGCCCAGAGAATGTTTTTCGAGAAAGGCGTCCAGGAAACGCTTCCGAGTTCCCCGCGAGGTAATGATCGTGACGTCGGCGTTCTCGAATTCTCGTGAGACATTTTCGAGAACACCTGATCCAATTTGGACGACGACCGGGTTGTAGTATTTCTTCATGACTGGCCCCGAATGTATTCCATGAAGGCGGCTTTGTTTTCGATCGGGGTCTCGACGGGTCGCCCAAGATCTTTTCTCGCACCTTTCTTGACGATCACCTCCAGGAACACCGGCCCCCGCGCGCTAGCCAGATGTTTCGCGGCCAACGCAAGATCGACTGCGTTGTCCGCATGTAGAAATTCCTTGAAGCCAAATCCCATCGCGAGCTTTTCGAAATCCAATTCGCGAGCAACGGTATGTTGTCCGCCAACTGAATCGTGCGCTCCGTTGTTGAACATCACATAGAGGTAATTCTCGAGCTTCTCGGCAGCAGCAATTGCGAGGCCACCCATGTGCATGAGAGCCGCTCCGTCTCCGTCGAAGCAATAGACCCGTCGTTTGGGGGAATACTTTGCTAGGCCGAGCGCGATTTGAGAAAGATGTCCCATGGATCCGACATTGTAGAAGTCCACCACCTTTGAACTATTTCTGGCTCGGTACTCATAGAGCTCACGCGAGAGTTTTCCGGTCGTCGAGACAATCAGACTTTCAGGGGATGAAATTGCGTCCGCGACCGTCGTCACGGCTTCTTCTCGAGTAAGCTTGGCGTGATCTTCGGCGCTCTCGTATGGATAGGCTTCGAAAGTATTCTTCGACACCAATATGGCGACGGGGCAGCTTCGATCACGGGCGGTCGAGATCAGCTTCGCAATCGAGTTCCTCGTTTCGTCCGAGTTCGTAGTGGCCGTAGAGATCTCCAGAAAGGGAATATTCAAGAGGCTCAACATCTCTTTGGTGATCTTCCCTTGAGTGACATGCTGTGGTTCGTCTGGCACACCCGGCTCGCCACGCCAACCGATGAGAAGGACCATCGGGATCCGGTAGACGTCTTCACTCATCAGGGACGTGATCGGGTTGATCGTGTTGCCGAGCCCAGAGTTCTGCAGATAGACCAGTGGCAATTCGCCCGTGGCCAGGTGGTACCCAGCCGCGATGCCAACGGCATTGCCTTCATTGGCCGCGATGATGTGATTGCCTGTAAAGCGGTCGGAAAGGAATCCGCAGATCTCTTTCAAAAGGGAGTCGGGGACGCCCGAGAAGAATCGGATGCCATTGTCGTGCAGGATCTCGGAAAAATCGGAACATTGAATCATTGGATCTTCCCCGTCTCATCGAGACTGAGAGGCGGCGGTTGGAGCGATTTTGGGCAATTCGGGATCCACACCGCCGAAATGACGGCGGGTTCGGGCCCGATTGTAGAACAACTCGATCAGCCCGAAGAAGCCGGCCGGGTGATGCACCAAACACGTCGGCCAGCGGGGAACGTTCAGGCCACGACAAGGAAATTCTGCAATACAAACGGTAAGTTGGTCTATTCCTGAGATTTTTAGGGGCGGCAGATCTCGTCTGCCCACGTCCGAACGACGAAAGCCATTCTCGCGTTGCCGCGAAGCAATGCCACACGAGATTCTCGAAGAGACGGCTGCCGGCCAACGTCCTCGCTAGTAGGATTGGATCGGCGCGGACGGCTTGAAGGTGATCTGCATTTCCTTTACGCCGTTGACGAAGTTCGAACGAAGACGCCGAGGCGGAGATGCGAATTCGATATCGGGCAATCGCTTCATCAGCGCGGCAAAGATCTTTCGTAGTTCCATTCGTGCGAGGTTCGAGCCGAGACAGAAGTGCTCTCCGATGCCAAACGAGAGGTGGTCGTTTGGATTTCGACCGATGTCGAATGTGTCGGGGTCATCGAAGACCTCTTCGTCTCGGTTGACCGCGGGATACCAGAGCATGATCTTGTCGCCCTCGGCGATCCGGGTGCCGCGAATCTCGACATCCTTCATTGCGGTTCGCCGGAAACACGACACGGCCGGCTCGAAGCGCAGGATCTCCTCGATGGCCGTATTGAGCAGCGATGGGTCCTTTAGGAGTCGATCGCGCTGATCCGGATGGCGAATCAGCTGGATCATCCCATTGCTCGTCACGGTTCGGGTCGTCTCGTTGCCAGCAATCGCCAGAATCAGAAAGAACGAATTGAACTCCATGTCCGTCAGTCTCTGGCCATCGACCTCGGCATTCAAAAGAGCCGTAGCGAGATTGTCCTCTTTGCTGTTCTGGAACTTCGCCTTCAACTTCGCCGCGTAGAGGAACATTTCGGCGGACGCGCCCATGAGTTCGCTGTCCTCTCGAGGCTCTTCCCTGGTTCCGTCTGGATTCAGTTCCGGGTCGTCGAAACCGACCATCCTGTTTCCGAGTTCATAAATCGAGCGGCGATCCTCCTCCGGAACACCGACCATCTCACAGATAACCTGCATCGGGAGCGGTGCTGCGAGATCGTCTACGAAGTCGCACGCCCCCTTCTCGCAGACGCGATCGATGATCTGCTCGATCATCTTGTCGACCCGGGCCTCCATGTTGACGACCATGCGTGGGGTGAACGCTTTGTTGATGATCGCGCGATAGATTCGATGTCGCGGGGGATCCATGTTGAGCATGATCTGCCGCAGCATCGGCAGGCTCTCAGCGTCGGGATCGCGAAATAGCGTGCCTTGTTGTTCGGAGGAGAACGTCAGCGGGCGCTTCGAGATGTGCTTGAGGTCGGCGTGCTTGGTGATACACCAGAAGTCTTCCTCGCTTCCGGCGCCCTCGTGGCGATAGACCGGGGCTTCGTTTCGAAGCCGCTTGAACTGATCGTGCGGGATGCCCGCTTCGAACGTTCCCAGGTCGTTCAGGTCGATGCCTTGGATGGTCAATGCGGTGATCCTCTCGGTCGTGACGGGCCTGAGCGGACCCAGCGGAGATGAACGAATGTTCGTTCACCTGATTGGGAGGGTCAATAGCGCAAGATTAGAAGGCGAGGTTGTCTCGAATCCATAAAGGCGGTCGTCGCGCCTTTAACGACCGCTCAAAAGTTCAATGGCTTTGCGGATGCGTTTTTGGTCAACGGGGG